>CADBRK010000084.1 GCA_902797065.1 uncultured Ruminococcus sp. | reverse complement strand
TCATAAGGTAAACTATACCGAAATACCGCTTAAAGATGACTTCTCGATAGATGTAAACGACTATGTGAATGTCGGAAAGACCGTAGTAATAGCAAACCCGAACGCACCTACGGGACTGGCACTCTCGCCCGACGAGGTTGAGAGGATAGTAAGCTCGAATCCCGGAAATGCCGTTGTCATCGACGAAGCATACATAGATTTCGGCGGACAATCGTGTTATGAGCTTACGAAAAAATACGATAACCTGCTTGTCGTGCAGACTTTCTCGAAGTCACGCTCGATGGCGGGCGCACGACTCGGCTTTGCCATAGGTTCAAAAGAACTGATAGACGATCTCAACAGAATAAAGTATTCGACAAATCCGTATAACATCAACAGGCTTACGCTTGCGGCGGGTGCTGCCGCAATAGATGAAAACGACTATTATACGGAATGCTGCAGGAAGATAATCGAAACAAGAGAATACTCGAAAAAGAAGCTTACGGAGCTTGGGTTTACATATCTTGATTCGGTTACAAACTTTATCTTTGCAAAGTCGGGCAGTATAAGCGGCGAGGATTATTACAGGAAGCTCAAGCAGAACGGAGTGCTGGTACGCCATTTCTCAAATCCTGCTATCAGCGATTACGTCAGAATTACCGTAGGGACAAAAGAACAGATGGATAAGCTGTTTGAGGTCACACGAAAAATTTTATAAGTACGGAGAGGGGCGAACAGTATGCGTATAGGTGAAATAGACAGAAAAACAGCCGAAACAGATATTAAGCTGTTTCTTGATCTGGACGGTATCGGCGAAAGCGATATTGATACGGGCGTAGGCTTTTTGGATCATATGCTGACGCTTTTCTCACGTCACGGAAGGTTTGACATAAGGCTCGGCTGTGACGGCGACGTATATATTGACGATCATCACTCGGTCGAAGATATAGGAATATGCCTCGGAAAAGCATTCAAAGAAGCGCTGGGAGATATGAGGGGTATCAACAGATACGGTCATATCATACTCCCGATGGACGAGACGCTTATTCTCTGCGCTGCCGATATTTCGGGCAGGGCGCACCTGTCATTTGAAGCGGAATTCCCCTCGGAGAAGATCGGCACATTCGACACGGAGCTTGTAGAGGAATTTTTTGAAGCGTTCGTGAGAAGCAGTGATATTACTCTCCATATCAGACAGTTAAGCGGAAAGAACTCTCACCACATAGCCGAGGGAATTTTCAAGGCTTTTGCGAGAACCATGCGCACGGCTGTGGCTATAGACAAAGAATTTGAAGACGAGATACCGTCCACAAAAGGAGTGTTGTAAATGACGGCGATAGTAGATTACGGTGTAGGCAACCTGTTTTCGCTGAAAAGCTCATTCTCTTTTATCGGAGAAGAAGCTGTAGTAACGGGCGATCCCGATGTATTGGCAACTGCAGACAGGATCATTCTTCCGGGTGTTGGCGCATTCGGAGACGCAGCAAAAAAGCTTTCGGACAGCGGACTTGCGGATGTGCTCAAAAAGCTTGCGGCAGAGGGCAAGCCGATATTAGGCATATGCCTCGGTATGCAGCTTTTGTTTGAAAAAAGCTTTGAGTACGGCGAACATGAAGGTCTGGGCTTGATCAAGGGCAATGTCCGTCCGATCGCAGACAGAGTATCAAGCGAGTACAAGATACCTCACATAGGTTGGAACGGGCTTAAATTTACCGACAAGAAGTCACCTCTGTTCAAGTATATCAAAGAGGGCGACTGCGTATATTTTGTACATTCTTATTACGGCGCAGACTGCGAAGAGTCGCTCACCGCAACAGCCGAGTACGGCTTTGACGTGACCGCTTCGGTGGAAAACGGCAATGTATACGGAACACAGTTCCACCCCGAAAAGAGCGGAGAGGTAGGAATGAAGATACTAAGGGCGTTTTGCGAAATTTAAAATGAATTAGGTGTATAATAATGAACATTTTCCCTGCAATAGATTTAATAGACGGCTGCGCCGTTCGCCTGTATAAGGGCGACTACAGCCAAAAAACGGTTTACAGCGATAATCCCGTGGACGTTGCAAGATCGTTTGTTTCGGCAGGCGCGGAATATATACATATAGTTGATCTGGACGGCGCAAAGGACGGCTCGAACGCAAATCTGTCGGTTATCGCCGAAATTGTCAAAGAAAGCGGACTTAAAGCCGAGGTCGGCGGCGGTATACGCTCGGTCGGGTCGATCGAGAAGTATCTGAACCTTGGCGTTATGCGCGTCATACTCGGTACGGCGGCTGTCAAAGACCCCGAGTTCCTCGAAACCGCAGTAAACACATACGGCGACAGAGTAGCGGTCGGAGTGGATATAAAGGACGGCAAGGTCGCAGTAAAGGGCTGGACGGAGCTGTCACGGTATGACTGCTTTGAGTTCTGCGAGCGCTTGCAGGATCTCGGCGTAAAGACCGTTATCTGCACGGATATTTCAAAGGACGGAGCGATGTCCGGCACTAATCTGGAGCTGTACAGACAGCTTAAAGATAAGTACACTATGGATATAGTAGCTTCGGGCGGAGTATCAGATATTGAGAATGTAAAACAGCTTACCGAAATGGATCTGTACGGAGCGATTCTCGGCAAGGCTCTTTATACGGGATCCATAGACCTGAAAAAGGCGATAGAGATCGCAAAGGGAGGCATAGCATGATAACCAAAAGAATTATCCCCTGCCTGGACGTAAAGGACGGCAGAGTTGTAAAGGGCGTAAATTTTCTCGGGCTTGCAGATGTTTCGTCGCCTGTCAAGCTCGCAAAGTTCTACAGCGACAACGGAGCAGATGAACTTGTGTTCTATGACATAACGGCTTCCGCGGAGGGCAGGTCGCTGTTTACGGATATTCTGTGCGAGGCGGCAAGCACGATCTTTATTCCGCTGACAGTAGGCGGCGGTATCAGCACTGTAGACGATTTTGACAGGGTACTCAAATGCGGCGCAGATAAAGTAAGCGTAAATTCCGGCGCAATAAGAAACCCCGATCTCATCAACGCAGCAGCTCAGAAGTACGGCGATCAGTGCGTTGTG
>CADBRK010000083.1 GCA_902797065.1 uncultured Ruminococcus sp. | reverse complement strand
TTTCCGAATAGAATATCAGAGGATAGTTGTTTGAGACAGATAATTATTGCTAATATATTACAGAATATGGAGATTTATTATGAGGATAATAATTGCCGGATGCGGCAAGGTTGGGCGTACCATTGCAGAACAGCTTAACGGAGAGAAGCATGACATTACGATCATTGACACATACTAATCCGTTGTAGCAAGATTGACCGAAAAGCTTGATGTTATGGGTATCGAGGGTGACGGCTCCAGCATGGAGATACTCAAGGAGGCGGGGGCTTCAAACGCCGATCTGCTTATCGCCGTTACCGATGCTGATGAACTGAACCTGTATATCTGCCTTTTGGCAAACTGCATGGGCGCAAAAAACACCATAGCAAGAGTCAGGAAGCCTGTTTATCATAAGGACCTGAACGACCCGCTGTCCAAGGTGAGAAATTCTCTCGGACTGTCGCTGATGATAAATCCCGAAATGATAGCCGCTACCGAGATACACAGACTTATCAGATTCCCGAGCGCGATCGAAGTGGATTCCTTTGCCGGCGGAAGAGTGGAGATATACACATTCAAGCTGCAAAAAGATAATCCCCTTATCGGCAAGAGAGTCAGAGATACTGCTCTGCTTAAAGGCAATGTCAGAATATGCTGCATAGAGCGTGACGATGAGGTCATAATCCCTGACGGTGACTTTATGCCCGTACAGGGTGATAAAGTATCGGTGATATGCACGCCCGAGAATGCGGTAAAGCTTTTCAAAAAGACGAATAACTCCAACTCAAAGGTCAAGGATATAATGATAATAGGCGGCAGCAGAACTGCATATTATCTTGCCCGGCTGCTTGAACCGGATCATCTGAATGTAAAAATAATCGAGAAGAACGAAAAGCGCTGCTCCGAGCTGAGCGAAATGCTGCAGAAAACGACTATAATCAAGGGCGACGGCATGAACAAGGATCTGCTGAAGATAGAACAGTTCGACCAGATGGACTGCGTTGTAACTCTTACGAATATCGACGAGGAAAATATCATGCTTTCGCTGTTCGCAAGGCAGACAACGGACGCAAAGTGCATTACTAAAATAGACAGGTTGGTTTTTGACAGTATAGTTGAAACATTACCGCTTGACAGCGTAATAAAACCCCGTGAGCTTACCGCAGAAGCTATTGTTCGTTATGTCCGCGCGGTCAAGAACTCTCAGGGAAGCAACGTGGAAACGCTGTATAAGCTCAACGACGGCAAAGCCGAGGCGCTTGAATTCAAAGTGGTTGCAAATGATCACGATCTCATCTCAAAGCCGCTTAAAGATATTAAATTTATAAAGAATCTTAATGTTGTTTGTATCACTCGCAGAGGCAAGATCATAATCCCAAAAGGCGATGATACGATCGAAAAAGGCGACAGCGTCATTATCGTAACGACTCACAAGGGGCTTCAGGATCTCAGTGATGTTCTCGCATAAAAATTTGGAGTGATACTGTGAATAAAAATCTAATCAGATATGTAATGGGCTGGGTGCTGATAATATTGGCGATCATGCTGCTTCTGCCCGTTATCGTATCGTTTATCTATAATGACGGCTGCTGGAAATATTTTTTGATGCTTTCGGGCGGATGCGGATTTATAGGCGGTGTATCATCGAAATTCAAACCAAAGAAATCTCAGATGTTTGTCAAAGAGGGGTTTGTATCGTGTGCGCTTGCGTGGCTGCTGCTGAGTATTATCGGCGCGCTGCCGTTCGTGATAAGCGGTCAGATACCCGACTTTACAAACGCTTTGTTTGAGACGATCTCGGGCTTTACTACAACGGGTGCGACTATTCTCGGAACGGACAGACAGATCGAAGACCTGACAAAAAGCATGCTGTTCTGGAGAAGCTTTACCAACTGGGCGGGCGGCATGGGAATACTTGTGTTTATCCTTGCCGTTGTTACGCCGATGAGCGGACAGTCGAATATGTACCTCATGAAAGCCGAATCTCCCGGACCGGTCGTGTCGAAGCTGATCCCGAAGCTTAAAAACACCGCCGTATTGCTTTATGCGATATATATTGCGATGTCGCTGCTGGAGTTTGTGCTTTTGCTGATAGGCAGAATGCCTGTGTTTGATGCGATAACGGTTACGTTCTCCACTGCGGGCACGGGAGGATTTTCCATAAAAAATGCCGGAATCGCCGCATATGACGGTCACTATTTTCAGCAGGGCGTAATTACTGTATTCATGGTTTTGTTCGGAGTCAATTTTTCGGCATATTATCTTCTGATATGCAGAAAGTTTATGCAGGTGTTCAAGTTTGAGGAGCTTCGCTGGTACCTTGTCATCTACGGGCTTGCAGTGGGAGCGATCGGGCTTGATCTTACCTTCAGGAGCAATGTGTTTACAAATCAGCGCGATATATGGCACCATGCGGCTTTTCAGGTGGCTACGTACGCATCGTCTACGGGGTTTGCCACTGCCGATTTTGATCTGTGGCCCGAATTCTCCAAAAATGTGCTGTTGGTGGTAGCGTTTATCGGAGCGTGCGCAGGCAGTACGGGCGGAGGACTAAAGGTAAGCAGAATCATTATTCTTTTCAAAAATGCATTCAAAGAGCTGAAAACGCTGCTTCACCCCAATTCGGTGGTATCCGTAAAGATGGACGGCAAGACCGTAAAGGACGAGGTAATACGTTCTACAAGCGTGTATTTTACGCTTTTTGTATTTGTGTATCTTTTTTCTGTACTGCTGCTGTCTTTTGACGATATGGATTTTACGACGAATTTCACGGCGGTACTCGCGACGCTCAATAATATGGGTCCGGGACTTAATCTTGTCGGACCGACAAGGAACTTTTTTGATTACTCGGTACTGTCAAAGTATGTACTGATGTTTGACATGCTTGCGGGACGTCTGGAACTTATCCCGATGCTGATGCTGTTTTCGCCGCTTTCGGGAGTAAGAAAAAGAATTAAAAAATAATCGCTTTGCGTAAATAAAAACCGCCTCGCAGGGCATAATCTCTGTGAGGTGTTTTTTATGAATATTTTGCGTGACAGTACGACTCTATGCACAAAGAGGAGGCTGTTCCTCTTATTTATGCTCAATATGTCGGATTGGGTGTGTACGCTTGCGCTTGTTTCGACAGGCGTTTTCGAGGAGGCAAATCCTCTGATGAAGAATGTTATCTCTATGCCGATGCTCGGGTTTTTAGTCAAGGTAGCTCTGCCGCTTGTCATGATACTTGCAGCTTTGCCGAGACTGAAAAATTCCGACGAAAGACAGGTTCTTCTTTCAAATCGAGTCTGTTTGTGCGGTGTATTGATCTATGTGTTGATTAATTTGTATCATTTGTTTTGTTTTGGAATTGTAAATATGGCTTAAAGAGGGTGACACAATGGCAGTGCTTACTGTGAGCAATCTTTCGATGAAATTTGTCGAGAGAACGCTTTTTGAAAATATATCCTTTCATCTCGAACGAGGCGATAAGGTAGGACTTATAGGCGCAAACGGTGTGGGCAAAACTACGCTGTTCCGTATTATTACAGGCAGACAGGAACAGACGGGCGGAGGAGTTGTAAAGGACAAGAACACGACGTTCGGATATATGGAGCAGCACAGCTGTACTGCTCCCGACCGTACCGTTTATACCGAACTTCTGAGCGTGTTCGACAAGCTTATCCTTGACGACAAGCGTCTTGACGAGATAGCGTTCATGCTGGAAAAGAATATAGGAGATACGAACGCTCTGATCTCGGAGCAGTTTGCGCTGCGCGAACGATTCGAGAGAGAGGGCGGACTTACATATATCAGCCGCACAAAAGCGGCGCTGATCGGTCTGGGTTTTTCCGAAAACGAATTTGATGTTCCGACGGAAAGACTCAGCGGAGGGCAGAAATCAAAGCTGAGTCTTGCAAAGCTTCTTCTCAGCGGTTCGGATATTCTGCTGCTTGACGAGCCGACGAACCATCTTGATATTACGGCGGTCAACTGGCTGGAGGGGTTCATCAAGGAGTATCAGGGAACGGTGCTTGTTGTATCGCATGACAGATATTTCCTCGATAACGTGACGAATAAAACACTTGAGATAGAGAATAAAAAATCACGCATGTACGACGGTTCGTATTCGGTATTTATGGAGAAAAAGCGTCACGAGCAGGAGATCGCAAGGGAGCACTATAAAAATCAGCTCAGTGAGATACACCGTATAGAGGGTATTGTCGAACAGCAGAGGCGATGGGGCAGAGAGCGAAATTTTATAACGGCTCAGAGCAAACAAAAGCAGATAGACAGACTAAGGGAAGAACTTGTAGACCCCGATAAAGAGCAGGAGACAGTGAAATTCGGGTTTGCTCCGAAATGCGAAAGCGGAAACGATGTTCTGATATGCGAGGGGCTTTCGAAATCGTTTGGCGGCAAACAGCTTTTTGAGGATGTTTCGCTTCATATCAGACGGGGCGAGAGAGTTTTTATTCTTGGAGAAAACGGCTGCGGAAAAACTACTCTGTTCAGGCTCATACGCAGGATATACGAGCAGGACAGCGGCAGTATCCTTATCGGCGCAAATGTCGAAACGGGATATTTCGATCAGGTTCAGAGCGATCTGCATCTTAACAAGACTGCGATCAACGAGGTGTGGGACGAGTTCCCGTACATGACCGAAACCGAGGTTCGTTCTGTTCTGGGCAGATTCCTGTTCAAGGGCGACGAAGTGTTCAGAGAATTAAGCTCGATGAGCGGCGGCGAACGAGCAAGGATCGCACTGCTGAAGCTTATGCTCAGGGGTTCGAATTTTCTGCTGCTTGACGAGCCTACAAATCATCTCGATACTGCATTCCGTGAAAAACTCGAGGACGCACTGCTTGATTATACGGGTACTATGCTTGTAATTTCGCACGACAGATATTTTATCAACAAGCTTGCGCACAGGATACTCGTGCTGTCAAAAGACGGAGTTAAGGAGTACCTCGGAAATTACGACTACTATCTTGAAAAAACGAACGAGACGTTTGACAAGGGTATTTTCGTATCGACACGCAAGAATAAGCCGGCTTCGGATAACCGGAACGATTATTTTGTAAAAAAAGAAAGACAGGCGGGTATCCGCAAGGCGAAATCTGCGATAAAACGCTGTGAGGAGAATATCGCCAAAACGGAAGAACGGATAGAAGAATTGCAGTCAATGCTTGAATTTCCCGATACGGCAAGCGACTACGAAAAGCTTACGGAGTGTACCTCGGAGCTTGAAGTCCTCAATAACGAGCTTGAAAAGCTCATGGAGGAGTGGGAAGAAGCCGAAAAAACTCTTGAGGAGTTATCCGATCAGTAAATCAAATGATCCTGCAAAAAGAGGTGATATTGTTTGTCATTTGTTCATCTTCATCTGCACAGCGAGTACAGTCTGCTGGACGGCGCCTGCAGAATACCCCAGCTTATCTCTTCCGTAAAAGAGAAGGGACAGACAGCCGTTGCCGTGACGGATCACGGAAATATGTTTGCGGTGATAGAGTTTTACAAGCAGGCAAAAAAGAACGGCATAAAGCCGATAATCGGGTGCGAGACTTATGTTGCGGCGCGTTCGAGAACCGACAGGGAAGGCAATAAAGATTCAAGGATATTTCATCTTATTCTGCTGTGCAAAAACAATACGGGCTACAGCAATCTGATGAAGCTTGTTTCTCTTGCGTGGACGGAGGGCTTCTACCGAAAGCCGAGGATAGATCACGAACTTCTCGAACAGTATCACGAGGGGCTTATATGCCTTTCCGCATGCCTTGCCGGTGAGATACCGAGCGCAATAAGCGACGGAGATGTTGATAAGGCTTATGACATCGCAAGGTACTACAAAAAGCTTTTCGGCGAAGATTTTTATCTGGAGATACAGAATCACTCTCTGCCGGAACAGCAAAACGTCAACCGTGTGCTGACAGAAATGTCCCGGAAGCTTGATATTCCGCTTGCAGCGACAAATGACTGTCATTATATCGACAAAGCCGACGCCGTTGTTCAGGATGTACTGATGTGCATACAGACAGGAAGAACGCTGTCCGATACCGACAGAATGAAATTTCCGTCCACCGAGTTTTATATAAAGACGGAGGACGAGATGCGCAGGCTTTTCCCCGATAATCCCGAGGCGATAGACAACACGGCGGTGATAGCCGAAAAGTGCAATGTCGAGATAGAATTCGGGAACATCAAGCTGCCGCATTTCGAACTGCCCGACGGCGAAGATCATTTCGGGTATTTCCGTCGACAGTGTACGGAAGGATTGTACAGAAGATACGGCACGTCGCCCGATAAAGATATAGTATCCCGACTCGAATACGAGCTTGACGTTATAAACAGAATGGGCTATGTCGATTATTATCTGATAGTCAACGACTACGTGCAGTTCGCCAAGTCGAGAGATATTCCGGTGGGTCCCGGCAGAGGTTCGGGCGCAGGCAGCCTGTGCGCATACTGTATCGGGATAACTGATGTCGATCCTATAAAATACGATCTTCTCTTTGAGAGATTCCTGAATCCCGAACGTGTAAGCATGCCCGATTTCGACGTTGATTTCTGCACCGCAAGACGTCAGGAAGTCATAGATTATGTCGTTCGGAAGTACGGCTCGGATCATGTTTCTCAGATAATAGCGTTTGACACAATGGCTGCGAAGGGCGCCCTTCGTGATGTCGGGCGAGTTATGGGAATGAGTTATTCGGACGTGGATAACGTCGCGAAGATGATACCGTTCGATCTGAACATGACTCTTGATCTGGCATTGAAGCAGTCGTCTCAGCTGAAAAATATATATGACACAGACCCGACGATCAAACGGCTTATCGATACCGCGCGGTCTATCGAGGGCATGCCGCGTCATGCGACAAAACACGCCGCAGGTGTGGTAATTACAAGAGACACCGTAGACAGCTATGTACCCCTTGCGACAAACGACGGCGCAGTCGTCACACAATATACAATGACCGAGCTTGAATCTATCGGGCTGCTGAAGATGGATTTCCTCGGGCTTCGCAATCTCACAGTGCTGGATAATGCGAAGAAGCTTATAAAAACAAAAGACCCGTATTTCAGCGACGAGCTGATAGAGTATGACGATAGAGAGGTATTCGGAATGATCTCGTCGGGGTATACCGACGGTGTATTTCAGTTTGAATCCGCAGGCATGAAGAATGTCATAATTCAGCTGAAACCCGAAAGCATAGAGGATCTTACCGCCGTGCTTGCGCTTTATCGCCCCGGCCCTATGGATTCGATCCCGAAATATATACAGTGCAGACATAACCCGTCAAAGATACGTTACAAACACCCCATGCTGAAAGATATACTTGAAGTTACCTATGGGTGCATAGTATATCAGGAACAGGTCATGCAGATCTTCCGTAAGCTTGCGGGGTATTCACTCGGACGCGCCGATATTGTTCGCCGCGCGATGTCGAAGAAGAAAAAGGACGTGATGGAACAGGAGAGGAATATCTTTATTCACGGACTGACCGACGATGACGGCAATATTGTTGTCGAAGGCTGCCTCAGACGAGGCATTGACGAAAAGACGGCAAACGATATTTTTGCCGAGATGGAAAGCTTTGCTTCCTATGCGTTCAACAAATCACACGCAGCGGCTTATGCTGTTATATCATACACTACTGCGTGGTATAAGTACCGCTACCCGAAGGAGTATATGTCTGCGCTTATCACAAGCCTGCTTGACAGCACAGAGAAGATATACAGATACACAGCCGAATGCAGGCGGATGGGGATAAATATACTTCCTCCGCATGTCAACAAAAGCTTTGCCGATTTTGTTCCCGAGGGCGATAACATACGCTTCGGTCTGCTGGGTATCAAAAACGTGAGTACGAATCTGATCAATGCAGCGGTGCGGGAGCGTGAGAACGGAGAGTTCAGATCGGTCACGGACTTTGCCGGCAGGATATACGGCAGCGGGCTGAATATCCGTGCCTATGAGAACCTTGTCAAGGCAGGCGCGCTTGACGGTCTGGGCTATAACAGACGTCAGCTTTTGTGGGGCGCAAGAATAATACTTGACAGCGTCGAAGCCGACCGCAAATATGCCCTTGCGGGACAACTGTCTTTTTTTGACAACCGTGAAGACGCCGGTCCGGAGCTGAAACCTCTGAAGGATTTTTCGGCAGCCGAAAAGCTGAACATGGAGCGCGAACTGACGGGTATTTATCTTTCGGGTCACCCTCTTGACGAATACATGCCGTATATTAATTCCGTAAAGTGCGACAGAATCGCAGATATTCAGGAAAAATACGGCAAGTACAAGGTACGCATAATTGCCGTCATCACAAAAGTTACGGCAGCGCTTACCAAAAAGCATGAGATCATGAATATCGTTCAGCTGTCCGATATGACGGGAGATATTACCATGATAGTATTCCCGAAAGAGCTGACCGAGTTTAAGTCTGTCTGTGAGGAGGGAACGGCAGCGGAAATAATCGCAGACGCAAATATCGAGCATGACGAAGAACCAAAGCTCATCTGCAGAACTATGCGCGTCTGCCCGAAGGATCCTCAGACGGAAACAAGTGAGAAAAAACAAGACCCGACAAAAAAACCGAAGCGGCTTTTCCTCAGAATGAGGTCAAAAAACGACAGAGTATACGATTACGTGAATAAGCTTCTTGCGGTGTTTGACGGCGAATTTCCCGTATCGTATTACTACACCGATACAAAAGAATACGAGCATCTTCCGAAACAAAAGTATGTAATGCTCAACGATGTCATGCTGGGTGAACTCAGACGTGTCCTCGGAGATGATTCCGTGGTGCTTAAATGATTGTAAACAGAGAAAAAATACTTTAAATTTGTTGTTTTTCATCTTGTTATTTTTAAGTAATTGTATTATAATTATAGTGATTGAAATATAAAGGAGGACTTTATTATGTCACAGAAAGCCATTGCGGTATTGACAAGCGGCGGCGACGCCCCGGGAATGAATGCTGCTGTAAGAGCTGTTGTCAGAACAGGCATTTCCAAGGGAATGAAGGTTTACGGCGTTTACCGTGGTTATAACGGACTTCTTTCGGGAGACGTCAAAGAGCTTAATCTCAGAAGTGTTTCAGATATAATCCACAGAGGCGGTACGGTGCTGTACACGGCAAGAAGCCCCAAGTATAACTCCCCCGAGGGAGTAAAGCAGGCTGCGGATTTCTGCAGAAAGCTCGGAGTATCGGGTGTAGTTGTAATAGGCGGAGACGGCTCGTTCAGAGGCGCAAGAGACCTTACAAAAGAGGGTATCCCCTGCGTAGGTATTCCCGGTACGATCGACAACGATATTGCCTGCAGCGAATATACGGTAGGCTTTGATACCGCTATGAACACTGCTATGGAAATGGTAGACAAGATTCGTGATACGGCTCAGTCGCACGACAGATGTTCGGTAGTTGAGGTAATGGGCAGACGCTGCGGAGATATTGCACTCCAGACGGGTATCGCTGTCGGAGCAGCCGCTATTCTTGTCCCCGAGATCGAATATGATCTTGAAAGAGACGTTATCGCGAGAATTCTCGAAAACCAGAGTACGGGCAAAAAGCACTTTATCATCGTTGTAGCCGAGGGAGTAGGCAAAGTGAACGAGATCGCTACATATATCCAGACAAGAACAGGCATTGAGTCGCGCGCTACTATTCTCGGTCATGTTCAGAGGGGCGGCTCGCCTACGCTGCGCGACAGAGTTGTTGCAAGCGCTATGGGTCACAAGGCTGTATCGCTTCTTGAGCAGGACATAGGCAACCGTGTTGTTGCTATGAAAAATGGTGTTATCGTTGATTATGATATTACCGAGGCACTGAATATGGAGAGAGTTTTTGACAAGGAATTATACCAGATCGCGCATACTATTTCTATCTAATTGAATTATGCCCAAATTTTTGGAGCGTTATTTGGCGTTTTTATCTGTATTATATCGGCATTTTTTTATCCGAAAAGATTATTTAAATAATTGTAAACTTTTTTTATCGTAGGTGTTGCAATTTTTTTTCGGGTGTTGTATAATGTAGATACTGATACTGGTCTTTATTAAGGCACATTTATTAACAGGAGGAATACTATTATGAATAAGAAGTTTATCAGTGTTATTATGGCTGCTATCCTTGCTGTTTCTGCGGCTGCTGTAAGCGCAGGCGCTGCAGAGGTAGAAGTTGAGAAGTCCGGCGATACAACAGGTAAGATCAGATTCAGCATGGATGGCTGGAATGCTGACGATGATCTCTGCTTCTATATCTGGGCTAAGAACGGCGACGGCGAGACACGTCACCTCTACAACGGCGGCTGGCAGGACGGCGACAACTGGGGTTCCAAGAAGCTTAAGGGAACAAAGGTTGAAGGCGAAGAGGGCGTTTACGAGTCCTACGAGATCGAGTTCTGGGACGGTTGGGATTACTTCGTAATCTTCCACGATAAGACAACAGACGCTCAGACATATGACTGCGTATTTAATTCAAATGCTATCGATCAGACAGCTCACATGACAGGTAACTGGATCGAGAACCCTGTTGACAGTGAGAAGCAGTGCCTCGAGGCAGACTTTGACAACGTTGACGGCTGCGGCGCATATCTCCAGATCACATCTACAGGTAACATCGTAGGTCATGCTCAGGCTTCAAACGTAGATCCTGCTAAGACAGTTGCCGAGTATGTATACAACAGCATCAACGACGAAGGCACAGCATCCGGTAAGGATAAGAGCGGCGAAGACAAGATCGACGACGGCAAGATGGAAAATGCTCTGAATATGTACGGCGTATCCAGAGATCAGGTTTGGGCAGAGTTCGAGGCTTTGAACGGCCGTGAGGGCTTTGACAAGTACGACGCTAAGGTAGAGCTTGCTAAGAAGTTCATTAAGCCCACAAGCGCAGAAGCTGAAACAGATTCCGATACAGAGTCAAGCAGCTCCAGCAGCTCAAGCAGCTCAAGCAGCTCAAACAGCTCAAGCAGCAGCTCCACAGGCAGCAGCAGCAAGTCTTCCGGCGGCACAACAGGCGGCGGCACAACATCATCTGCAGCACCTGCTACAGACGGCGCAGCTACAGATACAGGTGACGCAAGAGGCGTTGCAGCTTTCGCAACAGTTCTCCTCGGCGCAGCAGCTACCGTTATTGCTACACGCAAGAAGATCGAGGACTAATCCTGGATCGGATATGATAATTCTTTCCCCCGGTTTCGATCGGGGGATTTTTTTGTGCCCATATGCGTTGATGTCAGCTATACTTAATTCTTCTGTATCTTTGCCGAAACTGAATAACAGGTGATAATCCGGCTCGAATTTTAATCATTTTTTAATAAAAAATTCAAAGAAGTATTGAAATTACTGTCTTAATGGTATATAATATATTCGTGAATGAACACCCGGAAGAATAAAAGGAGTGTTTAAAGTAAAAATTTTTATGAAATAGGAGAAGACGCTTATGAAGAAAAAATTATTAAGCATCGCAATGGCATTGCTGCTTGCAGCAGCTCCTCTTTCCGTTATTGCATCGGCAGACGGAGACGCTGCAGCCGAGGAGCAGGGCGTAAAAGGCACGATCAAGTTTAATATGGGCGAATGGAACCATAGCGACAAGGTATGCTTCTACGTTTGGGCAAAGAATGCTGCAGGCGAGACACGCCACTTCCTTAAGGGCGGCTGGCAGGACGGCGACAACTGGGGATCAAAGAAGATCGTCGGTACACCCGTTGAAGGCGAAGACGGCATAGTAGAGTCATACGAGATCGAGTTCTTTGACGGTTGGGATTACTTTGTAATCTTTAACGACAAGGACACAAACGAGCAGACATATGACTGCATTTTTAATGCAAATGCTATCGGTCAGACTGCATTCATGACAGGTAATCTGATCGAGAACCCCGTAGACAGCGAGAAGAAGTGCATCGAAGCTGATTTCAACAATGTTGACGGCTGCGGCGCATATCTCCAGATCACATCTACAGGCAATATCGTTGGTCATGCCAAGGGCGTGAACGACAACGGCGCAGCAAAGATCGCACAGTTCATCTATGATAAAGTCGGTGAAGTTGATAAGTCAGGCGAAGAGTGCTGCACAAAGGAAAAGGTTGCACAGGCTTTGGCAGCTTTTGGCACAACGGCTGCAGAGGTTAAGAAAGAGTTCCAGAAGTTTGCAGACAAAGAGGATTTCGCAGAGAAAGCTGCAAAGGCTGCATTGCTTTTCGGTCAGACAGAGGATAATCCTCCCGTACAGACACCCGATGTACCGGATACAGATACAAATTCCGACGTACCGGATACAGATACAAACTCCGATGTACCGGATACAGACACAAGCACAGAGCCCGAGTCCGTAAAGGGTACGTTCTTCTTCGATATGGGCGACTGGGATCACAGCCATAAGCTTTGCTTCTATGTATGGGCAAAGAACGCTGCAGGTGAGACACGTCACTTCTACAACGGCGGCTGGCAGGACGGCGACAACTGGGCTTCCAAGAAGATCGTTGGTACACCTGTAGACGGTCAGGACGGCATAGTAGAGTCTTATGAGATCGAATTCGTTGACGGTTGGGATTACTTCGTAATCTTTAACGACAAGGATTCCGGCGATCAGACATATGACTGCGTACTTACAAAGGACGCTATCGGCAAGACAGCACGCATGACAGGCAAGCTTATCGAGAACCCTGTTGACAGCGAGAAAAAGTGCATCGAAGCTGACTTCGAAGGCGTTGACAGCTGCGGACCGTACCTCCAGATCACATCGACAGGCAATATCGTTGGTAACGCTAAGGCATCTCTCGATAACGGCGCTAACAAGGTTGCAACATATGTATTCAAGCAGATAGGCATGACAGACAAGTCCGGCGAGCAGTGCGTAACAGTTGAGAAGGTTATGGCTGCTATCCAGGCATTCGGCACAACACCCGATGAAGTAATTGCAGAAGCTCCGAAGTTCGCAAATGAGGAAGGCTTTGCAGAGAAGGTTGAAGCTGTTAAGAAGCTCTTCGGCGTTGGCGATGATAATCCTCCCGTACAGACACCCGATGAACCTGTGCAGACACCCGATGAACCGGTACAGACACCCGACGTGCCTGCTCCGCAGTCCGTAAAGGGAACATTCTTCTTTGATATGGGAGACTGGGATCACAGCCATAAAGTATGCTTCTACATCTGGGCACAGAACGCTGCAGGCGAGACACGTCACTTCTACAACGGCGGCTGGCAGGATGGCGACAACTGGGGCTCCAAGAAGATCGTAGGTACACCTGTTGAAGGTCAGGACGGTATTGTAGAGTCTTATGAAGTTGAATTTGTTGACGGTTGGGTTTACTTTGTAATCTTCAGCGACAAGGACGGCGGCGGTCAGACATATGACTGCGTAATCACAAAGGACGCTATCGGCAAGACAGCGCGCATGACAGGCGAAATTCTCGAGAATCCCGTTGACAGCGAACAGACCTGCGTTGATGCAGACTTCGAAGGCGTTGACAGCTGCGGACCTCACCTTGTTATCACATCTACAGGTAACATTGTAGGTAAAACTCTGACTGCTTTTGATAACGGACCGAAGCTCGTTGCAGCATATGTATTCAAGCTTATCGGCGTACAGGATAAGTCCGGTGTTGACTGCGTTACGGTTGAAAAGGTTAAGAATGCTATGGATGCTTTCAAAACAAATCCCGACGAAGTATGGGCAGAGTTTGAGACGTTTGCAGATCAGGAAGGCTATGCAGAAAAGAAGGATCCTTCACACGATGTGATCTTCGGCGAAGCTAAGCCTGCACAGCAGCTCGGCGACGTTGACGGCGACGGTAGGGTAACTGCTAAAGACGCTATGCTTATTCAGAGATACACGATCAATCTTACAACGCTTACAGACGAGCAGCTTGCAGCAGCAGACGTTGACGGCGACGGCAAGGTAACCGGTAAGGACGCTTTGATTATCATGAGAGCTACTGTTAATCTTGTAAAGATACCTCCCGAGAGAAGCGGCTTTGCAGCTTGATTGACAAGACAACTCAATAATTGAAAAGGGCAGTTCCGGGTGAATCGATCCCCAAAAGGTCAGACATAGACTAATAAGCAAATAAAAAAAGCGGCTGAGAGTATTCTTGGCCGCTTTTTTGCGTGTGTTACGGGCATGACATTAATATTGCGTTAAAATCCGTGCTATATTGCAGTTTTTCTATTGAAATTTGTCCGAAAAAAACGTATAATAATAAAACGGTTGTGTATTTGGTCAATATACACTGAATTTATTGTGTTAGCATGGTAATACTTTACTTGACTAACACGATAAAGTATGCTATAATTGTACTTGTTTTGACAGACCATAAGTTTATGTCTGATTACTAATATGATAAAAAATGCAGAACGGTGGGATATATAATGAGTTTAGTCCGTTTCACAAATGAAGAAATGGCAGTGATGAACCTCAGCAGCCTGTATGCGGGTTACGGGTTCAAGCAGTTCAAGATGAGCAAATTCGAGGAGTATGACCTGTATGCCGAAAACAAAGATTTTCTTTTGGGCAGCAGCGTTATCACCTTTACGGATACCAACGGCAAGCTGATGGCGCTCAAGCCGGACGTTACGCTTTCGATAGTAAAGAGCGTCGGCGATACGCGCCTTAATACCGAGAAGGTGTATTACAGCGAGAACGTGTACAGAGTAGACAAAGGTACGCACCAATACAAGGAGCTTATGCAGGTAGGTCTTGAATGTATCGGCGATATTGATATGTACTCTCTGAGTGAGGTTGTAATGCTTGCAAAGAAGAGTCTGTGCGAGATAAGCCCGAGGAACATACTCGATATTTCCCATATGGGGTTCCTCAACGGTCTGCTTGACGAGACAAAACTCAGCGAGAAGCAGCGTTCTGCCGTTATAGGGTACATCAGAGAGAAGAATACAATTGCTATCGAACAGATTTGTGCCGATAATTTTGTGAGCGAAAAAGTTAAGAATGCGCTCGTACTTCTCACGGGAATGTACGGACCTTTCTCAATGAAAATTGACGAGCTGAAAAAAGTAAGCTTCAACGACGCTGCCGACAATGCCGTCAGGGAACTGGAATCTATTTTCGGATTCCTTTCGGCGTGCGGCTGCGCAGACGGCGTGAATATAGATTTCTCGATCGTAAGCGATTCGGGGTACTATAACGGCGTTGTGTTCCAAGGGTTTATAGACGGCGTACCCACAAGCGTACTTACAGGTGGAAGCTACGATAATCTTGTGCATAAGTTCGGCAAGGACGCAGGAGCGATTGGCTTTGCCGTGTATATTGATCTGCTGGAAAGACTTATGGGCGGCGACAGATCGTATGACGTGGACGTTCTGCTTGTATATGACTGTGACACAAAGCTTGACGACATAGCAAAGGCTATCGGCAATATCAGAGCGGACGGCAAAAGCGTAAGGGCGGCTGCGTCCGATAACGGTACGGTTAAGTACAGACAGCGTGCCGAAATGAGAAACGGGGAGGTAAAGTTCTATGGCTCAGATGATTAATGTTGCGCTTCCGAAGGGCAGATTGGGCGAAAAGGTGCTTGCTATCTTTGAAGCCTGCGGGTATGACTGCCCCTCTATACACGAGACAAACAGAAAGCTTATCTTCGAGAACGAGCAGGCAGGCGTGCGGTACTTCTGGGTGAAGCCCTCGGACGTATCTATATATGTCGAGAGAGGTGCGGCAGATATAGGCGTTGCCGGAAAGGATATTCTGCTTGAATATGCGCCCGATGTTTATGAGCTTTACGATCTTGATATAGGCAAATGCAGAATGGCTGTTGCGGCGTGCAGAGGTTTCCATGACAATACAGAGAGAACGCTGCGTGTTGCTACAAAGTTCCCCAATATTGCAACGACGTTCTACAACAAAAAGGGCAGAGATATTGATATAATCAAGCTCAACGGCTCTATCGAGATCGCGCCTATCCTGAGAATGTCCGACGTTATCGTCGATATTGTCGAGACGGGTACGACTCTTAAAGAGAACAATCTCGAACCGATCGAAACCATAGTGCCGATAAGCGCAAGGCTTATTTCAAATAAAGTAAGCTATAAGTTCAAGAATAAAGAGATCTCAAAGCTGCAGCAGGCTATCGCGGAATACTGCGCGCAGAAGAAGGATAAGATCTGAACACAAACGGAAAGGATTAAACAATGATTAAGATATATGACACAAAAGAAATAGCCGTTAAGGATATTCTTAAACGGGAGCAGACCTCGGCGGGAGTCGAGTCTGTCGTAGCGGAGGTAATCGCCAATGTGCGCAAAAACGGTGATACCGCGCTCAGAGAATACACAAAGAAATTCGACAAAGCAGACCTTGATTCTCTCGAGGTTACGCAGGAGGAGATAGACGAAGCGTTTGATCTGGTAGACGATAAGTTTATCGGTATAATTACCAAGGCAAAGGAGAATATTTATAATTTCCACAAGCACCAGGTAAAGAACAGCTTTGTGATAAGCGAACAGGACGGAGTTATTCTCGGACAGAAGGTCATTCCGATAGAAAAGGTCGGCGTATATGTACCCGGCGGCACTGCGCCGCTTCCGTCAACCGTCTTGATGACGGTGGTTCCTGCCGTTATTGCGGGAGTGTCCGAGATCGTTATGGCGACGCCCCCGAACAGCGAGGGCAAAGTGAACCCGGCTATACTTGCGGCGGCTAAGGTCGCAGGCGTTACGAAAATATTCAAAGTCGGCGGTTCTCAGGCGATAGCTGCGCTCGCTTACGGTACCCGGAGTATCCCGAAGGTAGATAAGATAGTAGGCCCCGGAAACGCATTCGTAGCCGAAGCCAAAAAGCAGGTTTTCGGTACGGTCGATATAGATATGATCGCAGGTCCGAGCGATATATGCGTCGTTGCGGACGCAACAAACGATCCCGTTGTCGTGGCGGCAGATATGCTCTCTCAGGCGGAGCACGATAAGCTTGCGTCTGCGGTGCTGATAACAGACAGCAGGGAGCTTGCCGAGAAGGTCGGCGAACAGATCGAAGTACAGCTCAAAAAGCTGCCCCGTGAGGAGATAGCAAGAATTTCTATCGACAACAACGGAAAGATCATTATAGCGGAGAGTATCGCCCGCGCGGTGGAGATCGCAAACGAAGTTGCGCCCGAACACCTTGAGATCTGCGTTGACAACCCGTTTGATTATCTCGACAAAGTCAAAAATGCAGGTTCGGTATTCCTTGGCAAAAACTGCCCCGAACCGCTCGGCGATTACTTTGCAGGCCCGAACCACACGCTGCCCACAAACGGCACGGCGAGGTTTTCAAGCCCGCTGTCGGTAGACGATTATGTCAAGAAAACGCAGTTTACGTATTATACGCGCGAGGCTCTTGCAAGGGTCAGCGGCGACGTTGCGTACTTTGCGGAGAAAGAACAGCTTGCCGCACACGCAAGATCGGCGACGGTAAGGTTTGAGTGATAAGTATTTTTATTTGCGTGCGGTGTTTTGACGTATATGACAAGGAAAGGCTGTACAAAGCATTTACGCACTGCACGATTTCAGAAGGTGTTTAATAAAATGAGTAAATATTTAATAAACAAATACAGGTCGCTTGAGGTATATACTCCCGGTGAACAGCCCAAGGATATGGAGTATGTCAAGCTCAATACGAACGAGTCGCCCTATCCGCCGTCAAACGGTGTGCTCAGGGCGGTATCGGACGAAGAAATATCAAAGCTGAATCTGTATCCCGATCCCGAGGGAACCGGGCTCAGAGAAAAGATCGCAAAGCTGTACGGCGTTAAAAAAGAGAATATATTCTTGTCAAACGGTTCGGACGATATTCTTAACTTTTCTTTTATGGCATTCTGTTCGGACGAATGCGAAGCAGTTTTCCCGAATATATCGTACGGATTCTATAAGGTGTTCGGCGATCTTCATAAGGTAAACTATACCGAAATACCGCTTAAAGATGACTTCTCGATAGATGTAAACGACTATGTGAATGTCGGAAAGACCGTAGT
>CADBRK010000082.1 GCA_902797065.1 uncultured Ruminococcus sp. | reverse complement strand
GGCGTCGGTGGGGGATTTAAACCCACCACCGACGGACGTATGGAACCCGCCGCCTACAGAGGCGGGGGACATCGACGTTTGTTATATTATTATGCGTATTTCTGCGCAAGGTCGCCGATAGAACCGTCCTTTGTTCCGGCACCTACCGCATTGAATTTCCACTCGCCGTTATGCCTGTATATCTCGCCGAAGATCATGGCAGTCATGCCGCTGTAATTCTCGGTAAGGTTATACCTGAGCATCTCCTGACCGTTAGACATATTAACAAGTCTGATGAATGCGTTGTTTATCATTCCGAAATGCTGGTTGCGGGAATATGCCTGATAGATATTTACGACAATTACTATTCTGTCGTACTCTGCGGGTATTCTGTTGAGGTCGATGAAGATCTGCTCGTCGTCGCCGTCGCCGCCGCCCGTGAGGTTGTCGCCCATGTGCTTGACAGCGCCCGTGAAGTGCTTCAGGTTGTTAAAATACACTACATCTGTTTTGCTTACAAGTCTGCCGTTCCTCAGAAGAATAGCGGATGCGTCACAGTCAAAATCCTGTGTGCGTCCGAATAAGCCGCCGAACAATCCGCTGCTTGCCTGCTTTGCTTCGTCCCATCCGAGACCTACCACTATACTCGAAAGTCCGCCGCCTGCGCCTGCCGTAAGACCTACCTTAGAAAGGCTGACTTTCTGTCCCTTTTGTAAATTTACTGACATTTATATCACTCCTGTTTATCCAACTTCTACGCCGTATCGGTCACAAAGTGCCGCAAGATTTCCCGGATAGCCGTTACCGATAGCATTGAATTTCCACTCGCTGTTGTTTTTGTAAATCTCGCCGAACACGACTGCCGTTTCATGCGAAAAGCGTTCCGCAACATCATATCGCATCAGCTCTGTGCCTGTCTGCTCGTCGATAATGCGTATATAGGCGTTGCTGACCTGACCGAAGCCCTGCCGTCTTTCCTCTGCGTCATAGATCGTAGCGGAAAAAGCTATTCTCAGAACATATTCCGGCATCAGCTGAAGATCGACGATTATCTGTGCGTCGTCGCCGCTGTTTGTGGGAATATCGCTTCTGTGAACTACTGCGCCGGAGCTGTGCGCAAGATTGCCGTAAAAGACAAAGTCTCTCGAATCGGCTACCTTGCCGTTTGCGCCGAGCATAAAAGCAGACGCGTCCAGGTCGAATATCTCTCTTGTATCATAGGCGTTGACATCCCAGCCCATACATACAACAAGACGCTTTATCTCAGGACTGTCTTTTGTAAGACTGACCTTCTGACCCTTAGCCAAATTGACCGTCATTATAAAAGCCTCCCAATTTTATTGATTAAGTACACTGCCCGCGCATGAAGTGCGGACAATGTACGTTGTTATTTATTGAATCAGGCTACTTCAATGCCGTAATGACCGCAAAGTGCTGCAAGACCGCCCTGGAAACCGCTGCCGATAGCGTTGAACTTCCAGTTGCCGTCACGCTTGTAGATCTCGCCTACTACGATAGCTGTTTCGATGGAGAAGTCCTCTCCGAGATCGTAGTGAATGATCTCCTGACCCGTTACCATATCTACTATACGGATATAAGCGTTGGAAACCTGTCCGAAGTTCTGACGTCTGAGCTCTGCGTCATAGATAGTAACAGTGAAAGCTACTCTCTCTATATTAGCGGGAATCTTGGAGAGGTCTACCATGATCTGCTCGTCGTCGCCGTCGCCCGAACCTGTGAGGTTGTCGCCCATATGCTCGACAGCGCCGCTTGCGTGCTTGAGGTTGCCGTAGAATATAAAATCCTTATCTGTCGGGCAAAGTCCGTTTGCGCCGAGTACGAATGCAGATGCGTCGAGGTCAAAGTCGTAGCCGCCGTCAAAAGCGTTTACGTCCCAGCCGAGGCCTACCATGATTTGTTTAAGACTCGGATTACCCTTTGTAAGATCTACTTTTTGTCCCTTTGAAAGATTGATTGCCATAATAATTTCCTCCTGTTTTTATGATTCTGATGTTATTCCGGTATATGGTAATTCTTGTAGAAATCGTTCTTGATCTGCTCAAGCCTTACCTTTGCATCGGCACGCTGCTTTTTCGCATCGGCCTGGATTGCCTGTGTCTCCTGGATACCGTCCATAATGGTTTTCCAGGTGGTTTCGAGTGTTTCGATCTTGATTGAGCTGCCCGTTGAAAGCTGAGTTATGAGCTTGGACTGCTCCACTGCGTTCCTTGCGTTCTTGATGAGCATCTCGTTTGTTTTCTCGTCAAGTGCAGCCATAGCGTCCGCCTGTATCTTCTGACGTTTGAGCATTATCGCCTGAGCAAGCGTCTGCTTGAAGACAGGCAGCGTTATGATAAATGCGGAATCTATCTTCCTGATAAGATTCAGGTTGCTGTACTCCATCGTCTTGATAAGCGGAATAGACTGCATTGCAACGCTTTCGGCCGTTCTGAGGTCATGCGTCCTCTGCTCCAGCATAGCAAGAGCCTGCTCGCACGACTGAATCTCAAATTGTATAGCCGTGTCGCCCGTGTCGGCAAGATCCTTCTTGCGCTTGTCGATGTAAGTCTCGATCTCTTTGCAGCCCTGTTCTGCTGCGAGGATATATTTTACAAGCTGATGATAATACTCAACGTTTGCATTGAACATCTCTTCTAAGTTCCTGTTGGACTGATTGATCTCCGATTCATATGTTTTGAGCTGAACATAGATCTTATCGACCTGCTCTCCCATATTGTTGTACTTTCCGAGGATCTTTTCTATCCTCTTCTTCTGGCTGCCGAAAAGCTTGTCGAAGAAGCCCGGATTATCCTTGATCTCGTCAATATCGAACACGCTCATGATCTTTGCGAGTATGGCGAGCATTTCGCTTGCGTCGTCCAGCTGAGAGAGATTAACGCTGCGCAGCACAACGTCCGACGCTTTCGAGATCGCCGTTGCTGCTTCCGCGCCGAAGGTCACAATACTGTTTGCATTGCCGAGGTCGATCTGGCTGACAATAGCGTCAACTTCCTTGGAACCGACAAGCTGTGTGTTCCATTTTTCTCTCTGAGCCACAATATTGAATTCCTGCTTCGGCTCTGCCGGAGTAATATCGATTACCGGCTTATCCTCTGCGGGGGTCTGCGGCTGTACAGGTGCTTTGTTAAAATCAATTCCCATAAATCTTCCCTACTTCCCTTTCTTAAATATTTTTTGTATCCATGTTTTCTTTGCCGGTTTGCCGGTGCTGCCCGAAGGTATACCGAAATTTGGTACCGGCAGATCATACATATAGTCACCGATCATGTGTTCGTCGACTACGGGCTTTGTAAAGTACCTTTCTATCGTCTGGTAGCCTGTAGGAACGAAGAACAGCACGTCGAATCCTATCACGTTTAAATATGCCATCAGTATGGCGTCCGCAGATGATATAGGTCTTTCCGACGTATTGATATATATCACCTTCGGGTTCCGTTTTGTGAAGTCAAACTTCTGTATCAATCGCACTATCTCGGTCGGCATGTTAAGTATCTGCGAAACTATATTATACTCGGTGCCGTCGGCAAACGTTCCCGCGATAATGCGTGAATCTATAAGTATCTGCAGTTTATCGAGTATATATTCCTGCGTTTCGGGTCTGAGCATACCGTACTGATAGTAGCTGCCGTTGTAAATTTTGTTTTTCTGCACTTTGCCGTTTTTAAAGCATTCGGTGGTGTTTATCCCGAGCGCATTGCGCACATTGTAATCAATGTATGGGGCAGAGGTTATAACGATCGTATCTTCGTTGATAAGCGACCTTACGCCCTGCCAGTATTTCACGAGATCGCCGTCCTTCACACCGGACACCTTCGCAAAAATGACAGGCATGTTCACTATATTGTCAACCGTGCTGAAATTCGGGCGGTAACGCATCTCCTGATCCCAGAGTATTGATATTTCCTCATACAT
The DNA here is from genome assembly GCA_902797065.1 of uncultured Ruminococcus sp. Classification (GTDB taxonomy): domain Bacteria; phylum Bacillota; class Clostridia; order Oscillospirales; family Acutalibacteraceae; genus RUG592. The sequence goes on along the minus strand of CADBRK010000082.1, from coordinate 8,648 downwards.
TGTACGCAGCGTCACGGCATTCGCCTTTGAGTATTGGAAATTCCTGTACATTCCCGAATTGCTGTACATTATCTCGTCAAGTTCACGTTCGGCATGATATGCTACGGTAGCCATTCTGATGCCTCCGCTCTCCGTCGGGAACGACGAAAGATTGAGCGACTGCACATTATTCTGCTCGAACAAAAGCTTATCCGAAAGCTCGCAGCGTGTATTGAGATTCGGAACAAGTATCAGGACGTCGCACGGGAGCTTAGCCAGAAATTTAAGAAAATATGCTTCGTTGTCGGTGCGGCAGCCCCCGAGATATATAAACACCGAAACAAACGGCATATGCCAGTTTTTAAATAATATATCAAAGTACCGCAGAAGCCAGCATATAATATACACTGCCTTGCCGGTAAGCTTGCTGAGATTCATACTGCGATCTTCCGACATCTCGTTCACAATATCCACGAACGCCGTCCTGATTATCCTTTCAAGCTGAACGTCAAACGGGCATTTCACCTTGCCGATAAGATCTCTTATCATATCTTCTTTTGTGGTATAGTTCCTCTTATTCAGACGCGCTATCTCTTCGGCGGTGGGGATCGTGATCTCGTTTTCTACTATGCAGAAAGTCCTTCCGCCGTTCTTTATTTCAAGATAAAAACGATACAGCTCGTTTTCATACGTAACCTTATCCTCTGCGCCGTTTATCCTGCAAAAAGCATTGCAGTAAAGATTCGGGTCTTTGCTTCTTGTCACAGGCGGCTTTTTGATGTCCTCAAGTATCTTGCCCTCAAGCCACGCATTTGTGCAGCGTTTTACCGTCGGCGGTTCTCCGTACAGCTTTCTCAGAGCGTCCGCCTTATGCTGCTGTTCTTTCAGATACGCTATCCCGTATCCTTCGGGGAACGGCTTCATATCGTCGGGAAAATCAAGTTTCGGAGCAATCGCGCCTCTCGGATCAACGGAAAGATACTCATCTTCTCCGTGGTTCAGCAAAAGCACAATATCGCACCCTGCGCTGCACAGCACTGTCAGCATGATAAGCTCATATCTGCCGATACTGCCCTCATAGAGTATTTTTGGTACATCGTTGTTCCCGATACGGTTCACTACGCCTTCAAATCGGTAGTACAGCCAGCACATAAACTTTATATAGGCATTTTTCACCACATTGTCGTTTTTGCCCATCTTTTTGAGCGACGACAACGCACGGAACAAAGCTTCCGACAGATCGCCCCTCGCCTGTACCTTCATCCTGGGCAGCCATCTTGCCATTGATCTCTCGATAAAATCCTTATCGAGATAAAACTGCTGACCCATCATATCGTTAAAAAACGAAAGATTGTCGCCTGTGGGATTGGGAATGCCTTTATCTATGACCGTGCCGTTTTTCAGAGCGGCATTGTAATATTTTAGAATAAATTCGTCTGTTTCTTTATTGTATCCCGATATTCTGTAAAAGAATACCGATTTTTCCTGTCTTTTGTCCATCGGCAGGAAGTAATCATCCGGCCTGCGGAGCTTATTGTGTTCTAACATGATATAACTTCACCCTACATCTTACCGTATCAGTAGTATGTATTCTTCCCGCTGACCGTATTCCCGAACGAACCGGAAGCAGATGAAGAAGAGTTTTTATTTTGAGAGCCTGAATGTTTCCTGTTCATCATATAGCCGAATACTGCGCCGCAGATACCGCCGAGTATATGAGAAAAATTGGAAATATTATCCTCAAGGAACAGGCCGTAATACACCTGCTCGCCTAAATACATGACTGCCACAAGTATAAACGTAAGCGGTATTTCTCCCTCGTTCATACTTGTAAACGACGAAAGCAGGATCAGCGCAAATACAATACCGCTTGCACCGAGCAGCTGAATCTTCGGGAAGAGTATAAAGCTTGCTACTCCCGTCACAAATGCCGTGGCGAATATCATAACCAGCATAGACTTCGAACCGTACTTTTCTTCAAGCAGCGGACCGAGTATCAGCACCGTCATCATATTTCCGAGCAGGTGCGCCCAATCGCCGTGACCTATTACATGACCGAAAAACCTCAGATATGTAAACGGGCTTAGAAGCGAGGAGCGGTACACGCTGAAAAGCAGATTTGTTGTGAATCCTCCGGTAAGCTTGCCGAGTATGAGTGCGGCAAAGCACGCAAGAACAAAAGAAAGCGTGACCGGCGCATTGAATTTGACTTTGATTTTTGCAGGCAAGCGCTTGCTGCCGCTGTTTTGGGCAGAATTATCCCTGCCAAACAATTTGTTCTCCATAATTTTCATCTCCTTAAAAATACCTTCACAGAGTGATTATACCATATTTAAACAGCATTAACAATATATTTTTGTAGAATTTATTTTTTTATTCATAAATTTTATTATTCTTCTCAGAGAAAATTATAACAGAACAGGCTTATCTCGTCATACGGGACGGCAAGATTGATATTCTGCCCGTACTTTATGCCCGCAGTACTTATTCCGATGACCTCGCCGTACATATTGAGAACTGCGCCGCCCGAACTGCCCGGCGATATGGGCGCGGTGAACTGTATCATATTTACTCCGTCTATCTCGCGAAAGCCCGAGATTATACCGTCGGACACGGTGTTGAACATTCCGAGCGGGCTGCCAATCGCAACAACTCTCTGTCCTCTCGAGATCCCCTCTTTGCCCTTGAATATCGGCAGAGGATTGAGATGCTTTTCTATCTTTATTACAGACAGATCAAGATCTCGGTGATACTTTATCACCCTGTCGGTGTAATAGATGTTATTGTCGTTCTCTATTCTTACTCCGTAGTATTTCCCCGCATCGGTTACGTGACAGTTCGTAAGTATATATCCCTGTTCGCCGATCATAATGCCCGATCCGCTGGAACTCGGAGTACCCATGCCGCCGAATGAATTTTTGAACACAAGAATCTGCACTATCGAAGTCGCAAGCCTTGCGATCTGCTCATAACTCATCTCACGTCTCGGCTTTGTATTGTACGGCGGTACACTCATACGGTTATTGGGTATATTGTTATACTGCGGAGCTGTCCTCATGGTCTGAGTCGACTGCATATACGTGTTGTTTCGGGGAGGCGTTCTCGGAGGCGGGGGAGGTACTCTCAGCGTACTCTGCACAGGGGCTTGCTGTGAACCATTCCTTATCGAAGCATATGTATTGCCCGACGGCAGCGAACTGCCGCTTCTGCCGGGTCTCGGCGGAATGGTCACACGAACGCCCTGCGACGGCGTACTGCTCACAGGCGCAGTCCTTGCGGTCTGAGTACGCATTGTAGGAGTACGGGCAGTGTTTTGCACAGGCTGATGTTTCGGTGGTCTCGGGGGTATCGTCACTCTTACCATTGATGTTCTGTTCACGGGTTCGGGTGCACGGCGTACATTCGCATTTGAACCGGCATCTCTATCCGGTATCGTTCTCCGCTGCGCCATCGGCGGTTCTTCACGCATTGCCTGCGGCTCTTTGTATTCGGGTACGGTACTGCTGCCGAGATGTCCCGTCACGGTAACGGCGGATATTTTGAGCTGCTTCTGATATATGTCGATGTCGCTTTTGTTTTGTATCAGCAGAATATTTATCCCAAGCAGCGCAAGCAGATAGAAAAACAGATAATCCTGCTCTTTTGTTATGTTATCGGCTGCAAGCTTTGCGTTTTTGTAAAATCCCGTCTGATCCGAAAAGCCCTTCATAACCTCGTCAAAACGGAACAAAAGCTTTATCACCGCATTTTTTTCCATTGAATCGGTGAGCCTCGGTCTGAGTAAGCGCAGCTGCCTTATAACCTCGCCTATCGAAGAAGCGAGCTTTTCATCGGCTTTGTCGGAGTTAAGCAGCCGTTTTGAAAGTATTCTCTTTCTGCCGCATCTTATCCAGTCGTTATAGCATTCCGTATAAAATTCAACATCTGTAGGATCGGATATATTCGGCAGGGAACTTATTCTCTTGTATGCAAGGCTGCCGCGCAGAGCCGAAAGCGACAATTCCGAGTCCATCTTGTTTATTTCCGATATGAGCTTATCATCCTCTCCGACTATACGGACAAACGTTCCGTTTTCGGAGCTGTAATTTTTGAAATCGGTTATAGTTCTGATATTCTCCGATTTTATCACAATATTATCCATAACAGTTCATCACTTCCCCACAATATCACAACCATGTATAACAAATACATGAATTTCGATTGTTTTTCACACAACAATTCTACCATAAAACTAAAAAAATATCTACCATTTTGTTACGATTTATGTTATAATTTATGATAAGGCAATTTACGGAAGGTTTATTGATTTTTTAGAAAATACCATATTGACAGGAGTTTTAATTCCAATGAAAGACAACAAAATTTATTACAGCGTCGGAGCGCTTCTTTACTGCCCGGCAAATAACGAATCCATCTCGCGCTCGATAATAAGCGAGAGGTTCGATCAGCCGTATTCTCTGGCACTCTGTCTGGAAGATACTATCAACGATAACTTTGTGGCGGAAGCGGAACAGACAATGATAAGATCACTTAAAAAAGTCTATGAGCGCAGCAAAGAGATCGAATTCTTTATGCCCAAAATATTCATCAGAGTCAGAGCAAACGAACAGATCAAAAGGCTGATGACCGAACTGGGCGACGCGCAAAATCTCATTACCGGATTTATCATTCCGAAATTTGTGCCCGACACCGCCGATCAATATATCGACAGCATAATTGCGATAAACAAAAAATACGGCAGAGACATATACATGATGCCGATCCTCGAAAGCCCGACTATGATCGACATCAGGAACCGCTATGATATTCTGTATTCCATCAAGGATAAGCTGAAGCGTATCGAACCGCTGGTGCTCAATATCCGTGTGGGCGGCAACGACTTATGCAAGCTTTTCGGATTCAGGCGTCACTGCGATGAAAGCATTCACGACATCAAGCCCGTATCGTCTATATTCAGCGACATTGTGACGGTGTTCGGTCTTGATTATGTAATATCGGGTCCCGTATGGGAGTATTTCAACGGCTACAACTGGGAGGCAGGCATGGAAAACGAGATCGTCGGCGATCAGCTTTGCGGATTTATCGGCAAAACAGTTATCCACCCGAATCAGATCGAGGTTGTCAACCGCTTATACAAGGTCAACAAGAAAGACATCGAGGACGCACACTCCATAATCAACTGGAGCTTCAACTCTGCGTCTCTTGTTGCGGGCAGCCAGGGCAACGAGCGCATGAACGAATACAAAACGCACTGCGTCTGGGCAGAAAAAACAAAGCTTCTTGCAGACGTATTCGGGATAAATTTTTAATTCGGGAGATATGAAATGAAACAGTACACACAGCAGGATATGGTGCGCATAGCCAAAAGAGAAAACAACACAAAACGCAGCTACCTCGTTGTAAACAGGCTTCAGGGAAAGCACATACCGGTACAGGGTAAAGACGCACTCGAAGTATTTGATTCTCTTGCGGAACAGCTGAGAGATCTCTACAGCGATGAGGTTATCCTCACAGTCGGCTTTGCAGAAACAGCAACGGCGATCGGCGCAAGGCTTGCGGTAACTCTCGGAACATTCTATACGCAGACAACAAGAGAGAACGTTGACGGCGCAGACTATCTCTTCTTTACGGAATCTCACAGCCATGCTACAGAACAAAAGCTTGTTAAAAACGACATCGACAGCATAATTAACGACATCGACAGGATAGTATTTGCCGAGGACGAGATCACAACAGGCAATACTATTATGAAAATAATAGAGATAATAGAAAAAACATACAGCAAAAAAATAAAATTTTCTGTAGCGTCGCTTCTCAACGGTATGGACGAGGAGCATATTGCCAAATATAAAGCCAAAGATATAGGTATCCATTACCTTGTTAAAACAAACCACGATACATTTACGGACATCGCAGACGGGTTCAGAGGCGACGGAGAATACATATCCGAGAACGCCGAACAAACAGACTTCACCGAAAAAGCCGTTCCCAAGGACTATATAAACACCAGGCGCATATGCGAGAGCGGGGATTACGACATAGCGTGTACAAGACTTGCAAAGCATATCTACGGTGACGCTGCGCCTGCTAAGACAGACAATGTGCTTATCATCGGCACGGAAGAATTTATGTACCCTGCCGTTTGCACGGCGGAATTCTTTAACAACAGGGGTATAAACGCCGTTACTCATTCCACAACGAGAAGCCCCATAGCCGTAAGCAGTGAAGAGACATACCCCGTACATAAGCGTTTTAAGCTTTCAAGCTTTTATGATGACGACAGAACGACATTTATTTACGATCTTAAAAAATACGACAAGGTCATAATCATAACAGACAGCGTAAACAGCTCGCAAAAAGGCAGATACACACTTGTAAATGCGCTGAGATCAGTCGGCAACGACAACATTACAATATACAGGTGGTGCAGTGATGAACAATAACGATCTTGTAAAAACGTCATATTCGGCAGACGACGTTATACTTCTTCTCAAAGATGTAACGGGGCTTGTCGAACCGCAGCCCACCGAAGAGCGTGAACGTCTTATCCAGGCAGGCAAACACTACTGCGAAATGCTGCCGATAGAATATGTACCCACGCAAAAGTACATGCAGGTATACGAAGAAGCGCTTACGACATACGCAAAGCCCACCGCACTTGCAACGGGAAAGCTTGCCGATAAAATAATATCTCAGAAGGGCAGCAGCGTTGTGCTCGTTTCCCTTGCGAGGGCAGGAATACCGATAGGAATACTGCTCAAACGCTACATAAAAACAAAGTACACCTTAACCGTACCGCATTATTCAATATCAATTATACGGGGAAGGGGAATTGACAGAAACGCACTTCAATATCTGATAAACAAATACGGCGCCGAAAATCTTCTGTTCGTTGACGGCTGGATCGGCAAGGGCGCTATTCTGGGCGAGCTGAAAAAAGAGTTGTCGCAGTTCCCCGGGGTATCGAGCGATATTGCCGTGCTTGCAGACCCCGCAAACGTCACCGAGCTTTGCGGCACTCACGACGATATACTTATCCCAAGCTCATGCCTTAACAGCACGGTTTCGGGTCTTGTCAGCAGAACATTCCTGCGTGACGACATAATCGGGAAAGACGATTTTCACGGCGCAGTATACTACGGTGAGCTGACAAGCAGCGATTTGTCGTATGAATTTATCAATGCGATCGAAAAGGAATTCGAGCTTGATTCCGATATTCCCGACAGACACCTCGAGGGGCAGGGCATTGACGAGGTAAAAGCCATTGCGCAGCACTTCTCCATAGATGACATTAATCTTGTGAAGCCGGGTATCGGCGAGACTACACGAGTTCTTCTGCGCCGTGTACCATGGAAAGTCCTGATAGACGAAAAGTACAAAAGCAGCCCCGATACAGCGCATATTGTTCGCCTTGCCGAAGAAAAGAACGTACCCGTAGAGTATTATCCGCTGACGCACTACAAGACCTGCGGAATAATCAAAAAGCTTGCGGACGCATAACAAGGAGTAACACACTATGATAAGAGTATGGTTCAATCATTGGTTCAGCACGGCGTACAGGCTTATCGAGCTGATGAAAGACGACAAGGAAGAAGAAATTCACATAATCGGTACAAACCTGCAGCTTGACAGCGTTATACAAAAGGTCTGCGACGAGTGGTACGAGGACTCTCCGCTGAAAGGCGACGAATACATAGATTTTTGCCTTGACTTCTGCAAAAAGCACAGCGTAGACGTATTCGTGCCGAGAAGATGCATGACAGACGTAAGCAGATGCAAGGATAAATTTGAAGCTATCGGCGTTAAGGTGCTTGTTGACGACTACAAAGCGGTGAGCCTTCTTGAAAACAAAGCCGCAGCGTACGAGTTCTTCAAGAATTACGAGAATATCCGTATACCCGAATATTACAGCGTAACGAATGTACAGCAGTTTGCCGAGGCGTACTCCAAGCTTAAAGAAAACAACAAGCAGATCTGCGTGAAATTCGTGCGTGACGAGGGCGGAATGAGCTTCCGCAAGATCGCCGAAAAAGTCAACGAATTTGACAGACTCAGGATCTACCAGGGAACATCGATAAGCTATGACGATCTGTACTCTGCTCTTGCTTCAAGAGAAAGCTTCGACGAGCTTATGGTAATGCCGTATATGGAGGGCAACGAGGTGAGCGTTGACTGTCTGAGAACAGATTCAGGCACGATCGCCGTACCGAGAATAAAAAGCCCCGTTCGTCACGAGCGCGTGGTTTATGATACGGAGATCATCACCACTACTGCAAATGTACTCAACAAGCTGAACCTGCAGTTCCCTTGCAACGTACAGTTCCGCTATAAAGACGGACAGCTTTATCTGCTTGAGATCAACACAAGAATGTCGGGCGGACTTCAGATGAGCTGCCTTGCGTCGGGTGTGAATATCCCCAACATAGCTTTGAACAAGCTTTTAGGCAAAGAGATCGAGTGGAGCATCGACGACGAGACCGACAAAATAGTATCTTATATCGAGATACCAAAGCTTATAAGATAACAATGACCCATGACAGGAATCACACCTTGTCATGGGTTTATTTTTCATCGCACCTGAATATTCGGATTTTTCAGAGTAAGGAATGTTTTTATCTCGTTCCATTCGTTACGCCTTCCGCGGTATTCGCACATATGGTATCTCTTGC
>CADBRK010000081.1 GCA_902797065.1 uncultured Ruminococcus sp. | reverse complement strand
TGCCGGTGTGGTGGAATAGGCAGACACAAGGGACTTAAAATCCCTCGAACCACAAATTCGTACCGGTTCAAGTCCGGTCACCGGCACTGTCGGCAGTAAGCCGGGATATTTCGCATTCGCTTTTTGCGGGTGCGATTTTTTTATATTACAGATACGGCCGCGGAATACCCGCAAGTCACGTATGTTCGATTGATCCGGATTTTCTAAAATAACACCAAATTTCAACAAATCTATTGTAAAAATGTCAAATTTATATTATACTATATAGTGATTTATTATAGGATTTCGAAAAATTATTGAAAGGAACACCCAAATGAGTAATTATGCACACAAGGGATATTCCCGGAGAACAAGCGGCTATAACCGCAGACGGCGCAAAGGAACAGGCTTTCGCAGAAAAAATAAAGGCTCGGGTGCATTGAAGAAAATTCTTGTCATTCTTGCCCTATTGCTGATAGCCGGACTTGTATTTATTTTTGTAAAATACTTCGGCACATTTGTCGATTCGTTTAAGAAAGAAGAACCTGCCGCAACTGTAGATACGCCCTCGCAGACAGATACTCCCGATCTGCCGAACGGATATTACGATAAGGTTGACAGCAAGGTTATGGTGTCCGACGGGGCGGCGTACCTTATGTTTAAGGGAATAGACAAAACGGCTCTCAATTACGCTGCCGTGATGAACAGCGTTGCGTCGTCCATGAGCGAAGACGTTACGATCTATAATATGGTTATCCCGACAAACACGGAGTTCGGGCTTGCCGAACCGCTCAGGAAGGACAGCAACTCTCAGAGATATAACCTTGATCTGATCTCGTCGTCGCTTATGTATAACGTACACAGCGTAGATATTTACAATACGCTTGATACGCATAAAAGCGAGTATATTTATTACCGCACCGATCAGAATCTCACCTCTCTCGGGGGATATTACGCATATCTTGAATATCTTCGTACAATAAAGTCGATCGAAACAAACGACTCGCCGACATATGCTCTCGACAAGCTTGCGGAAAAGCAGGGAGTCATCAGGCGGTTTGAGGGCGATCTTCTGAAGCGTACGATAGACGAAAAAACTCAGCCTCACGGCAATCAGGAGCTTTTTAACAACGCAGATACAATAGTATACTACAAGCTGCCCGTACACTACGGCTGCTTTCGAGTGGATACCGTGAAGGGCGAGTATATCGAGAAAGACCTCTTTACGGAGGACGACGTACAGGAAAATCCGCTGAGTGTGTTCCCGGCATATAATACCGAATTCATGGTTGCAACAAATCTCGAAAACGACACCGAGGATAAGCTGCTCGTTGTAAAGGATCACGCCGCGGAACCGATAATCGGCTACCTGATACCGTGCTACCGTGAGGTGCATATCGCGGATACCGAGCTGTATAACGGCAGCCTTAACGCATATATAAGAGATAATAAAATCACGCACGTTCTTGTCATAAACGGCATAGACAATGCGAATAATACGCTGTATTGCCAGAGATTGAGGGATTTGTTTGACAGTAGTATCACAGATTAATAAATACGGAAACAATAATAACGGCGGAGAAAATATGCTCGGCAAGAAGCTGGACATACATATCGTATCGTACATACCCTCTGCAGGACTGTACAGGGGCTACTTTATGTCGGGTCCGCACAGGAGAAGCGTATATCTGCTGAGCCACGACAAACCGCCCGAGACGGTTTTCTCCACTATAATAGCGATCGCACAGCTGAAAGGAACGCCCCAGACAAAGCTGATCGCCGCCCCCGAAGGGCAGATATATTATGAACCACTGATAAAAAAACGCCTGAAACGCATAAGGAGCTTCAGGCTTATAAGGGTGAACTGTCTTTACGAAAAATCCTGCGGCGCACTTGTGTTTTACAGAGCCGCCGAGGAAATAAAGGTGCTGCTTGTTAAAAACAAAAACGGCAGATACTGGTCATTCCCGAAGGGTCATGTCGAACTCGGAGAAAACGAAAGACAGACCGCCACACGTGAGATATTGGAAGAAACGGGACTCGAAGTGAAGCTTCATCCCGGTTTCAGAGAAACAAGCGATTACTGCCCGTTCGGGAGAGTGCGCAAAAGAGTTGTATTCTTCCTTGCGGAGGCGTTTACGGACGAAGTACATAAACAGGAAAGCGAAATCGATTATTATATATGGGTATCCTTTGAGCAGGCGCGTAAAATGTGCAGCTATGATAATGACCTCAGAGTCATCGACAGGGCGGAGCGCTATCTCGGAGGTATGCCCCCCGAATAAGGCGGATAAGTATGGATAAGATCACAAACAACGAACTTGCTAAGCTTGCTGTGTCTGCGCTGAAAAAAGAATACCCCGAAGCAATATGCTCGCTTGAATACACGGACCCCTTCCATCTGCTTGTTGCGACTCGTCTTGCGGCGCAGTGTACCGACGCACGGGTAAACATGGTGACGCCCGCATTGTTTGCGAGATTTCCTGATGC
>CADBRK010000080.1 GCA_902797065.1 uncultured Ruminococcus sp. | reverse complement strand
TAACAAACGTCGATGTCCCCCGCCTCTTTAGGCGGCGGGTTCCATACGTCCGTCGGTGGTGGGTTTAAATCCCCCACCGACGCCCGGTGGAGCTAAAGCTCCACGACGTTTGTTGACGTCGTCGCTCGCTCCAATCAAGCGAGCTTGTTGGAGCTTAGCTCCTTGTTTAAAAAAGAATAATTGCGTAAAGGAGATGTGGCTTATGAGATTACGTAAACAGGCGCTTGGTGATCGTAATTTAGTAGGTGCAAAAGTAGAATCGGCACGCAAGAAGAAGGGCATGAAGCAAAAGGAGTTGCTCGCACAGCTTCAAGTAAGAGGAGTTGATATGAACGCTTCGGGTTTATCAAAGCTTGAAGGTCAGATCAGATTCGTCACGGACATCGAACTCGCTGCACTTGCCGACATTCTCGAGTTATCTGTCGACTATCTTTTGGGGCGAGAAATTAAAGAAACCAGGTAAAAGAACGGAATGGCAGACCGAAGCGATTCGGTCTGCTTTCTCTTTTATTTCAAATGATCTCTGCGGCGGAATTTCCACTTGTTTACTCTGTCGCCCTTAACCATATAGCTCTGCTCCGCAAGCAGTGCAAGAGGAGTATCGCAGTACGCATCTGAGTAAAACTCGTCTATGTCCGAGTCGCCGTATATTTCACGGAATCTGCGCACCTTCTCTTTGCCGTGGCAGTTGATGCCTGTATACTTCCCTGTTTTCGGGTCAACCTTTGACGCCATCAGGCAGCCTACTCCAAGACTTGAACATATCGGTTCAAGAAGAAATTCGGGTGAAGCCGAGATGATAACATCGTCGGGCTTTTTGTGCTGCTTATAGAACGGCTTTATTTTATGACTGTGACTTTCCCAGAAATCGGGAAGGTCTTTTTCTATATCCGCTTCAAGCAGGAATTCGTACATAACCTCTTTAAACTGCGTTTTCGTGCAGATACGGAGCAGGTATTTTATAAACGCCCATGCTGTTTTCGGAAAATGCTTTATAACAGCCGGGTGACGCTTCAGGCAAAACAGATAAAAATCCGATGTACTGTCGCTGTAATAAATCGTTTTATCAAAATCGTAGACGTTAATATTCTTCACCGCCTTCGTCAAAAGTTACTCTTATTCTCGATCAGGCAGACCGCGTGTGCGGAAATACCCTCCATACGTCCCGTAAAGCCTAAGTTTTCCTCCGTGGTCGCCTTTACATTTACGCAAGATTCATCTATACCGCAGACTGCGGCGATGTTTTTCTTCATCTGCGGAATATACGGTTTCAGCTTCGGTTTCTGAGCGATAACAGTCGAGTCGATATTTCCTATGCGGAAGCCGTTTTCGTCCAGTACGGAGCAGACTTCCGAGAGCAGTACCATACTGTCGGCATCTTTGTAGCGCGGGTCTGTATCGGGGAACAAACCGCCTATATCTCCGAGTGCGGCAGCGCCGAGCAGCGAATCCATGACCGCATGAACAAGCACATCTGCGTCGGAATGTCCGAGCAATCCGAGATCGTGCGGTATCTCGACTCCTCCGAGAATAAGCTTCCTGCCGCTTACAAGCTTATGCACATCATATCCGTGACCGATCCTCATATAGTCTCACTCCTTCTCATCAGAACCTCGGCAATGTCTATATCCTCCGGGGTGGTTATCTTAATGTTTGTGTATTTCCCTTCTGTGATATGAACCGTACCGCCGAGCGATTCTATCAACTGACAGTCGTCGGTATAATCGACATTATCCTCTGCGGCTTTAGCATATGCTTTCAGATAATCATTTCTGTAAAAGACCTGCGGCGTCTGAATGGCATACAGAGTATTTCTGTCCGGAGTAGCCGCAACCGTATCTTCCATGACGATCTTGACGGTATCCTTTACGGGTACGGCAAGAGTGGCTGCGCCGTACTTCTCACCGTCGGAAACAACTCTTTCGATGTCATCAACATCAACAAGAGGTCTTGCGCCGTCGTGTATTGCAATCAGATCGCTGTCTGCACCTGCTGCCGAAACGCCGTTGAAAACAGACTGCTGCCGTGCGCTGCCGCCGCCGGTAACGATTATATCATCACCGAGGAGGTCTTTATACAAATCTTCATCTCCGGGCGGACACACTACGACGATCTCGTCTATACAGCCGCATTTTTTGAATTTCTCCGTCGTATTCTCTATCACTGTCCTGCCGCCGAGGTTCATAAGCTGTTTGCTTACATTTGACTGCATTCTTGACGACGTACCTGCAGCCACGATCACAGCCGAAACAAATTTTCTGTTAAACATAAGCTTCACCTACACGAACAATCCTTTTACAAAAGCCGCAGCAGCGTCTACCCCGACAATGCACAGGTACACGATCACCGCAAATGCAGCGACAGACAATATCCTTACAATATTCCTTTTAAGCGGAGACATTTCCTTCCACTCTGCGCCGTCGTAATAATCGAGCTTATCATAATACGGCGGCAGTTCCGATATACCGAGCGGTGAAACAGCGTCGCATGACTTTTTGAGGAAACACAGCGGAACGTAGAAAACATGTTTACCCGAAACATTTCCCCACATCATCTGTACCTTGTCGGTCATGACATCGGAAAACGGTATCTCCGCCTGAGTAAGACACGAAGCCACTTGTACGGATTC
>CADBRK010000079.1 GCA_902797065.1 uncultured Ruminococcus sp. | reverse complement strand
TATATGGTACAGCTTTCCGTAATGTATCTGTTTGCGTTTGAACTGGCATATGCAAAGGGCAAGTTTGACGAGGAAAAGCTCAGATACTACACAGCCAAGCTTGAAGAAATGCCCGAGATGATCGAGAAGGTCATTGCGCAGACAACCGAAATATCACAGAAGATCTCTACAAAGCTTGTAACGGCAGACAGCCTGCTTTATATCGGCAGAGGGCTTGACTATGCGCTCAGCATGGAAGGAAGCCTCAAGCTGAAAGAAATATCCTACATTCACTCCGAAAGCTATGCGGCAGGCGAACTGAAGCACGGCACGATCTCGCTAATCACAAGCGAAATGCCCGTTATCGCCGTTGCAACGCAGAGCGCACTGTATGAGAAAACCGTAAGCAATATCAAAGAAGTCAAGGCAAGAGGCGCAAAGGTCATCATGATCTGCAAGGAGAACTGCGAAGTATCAAAGGATATTGCGGACTACGTATTGAAGATCCCCTGCTTCGAAGAAATCCTTCTGCCCATGCTGGTATGCGTGCCGCTGCAGCTTATCGCATATTACACATCGGTTCAGAGAGGAAACGACGTCGATCAGCCGAGGAACCTCGCAAAGTCCGTTACGGTTGAATAATCATGCTGATACGCACACAGTCGGGCGACGCTGTCGCAGAGATAGTACACGCATATATATCCGAGATGATGGGCGAAAAGGACTTCTATATATTTGGCACGTGTTCATCGAGAGGCGCATTCTCGGGCGGCAGAGTGACGCTCGGGATATACAAATCAAAGGAAAAGGCATTTGCCGAGATCGACTCGATGACAGAGTTCTTTTCGCAGAATCCGAACGGAGTTTACAAAATGAGATAAAGAAATATGAGCACCTTGCGGAATGCAGGGTGCTTTTTTTAATATTGCCGTTGACAATTTGTTACAATAATGATATATTATATTTGGATACTGCACACAGTGGCAGGCGGTTGCTCCCGTAAGGGGGTGATAACTTATGTCGCATACAGAATTGTTTCAATTCGTTATTATGATGACAGCTGTTATCTCTCTTGTGTATAAAGTCGTTAAAGACCGATACGACAAGAAATAATCTTATTTTTTACATAAAAATAAGAAACACCGCCCCACGCCAAAGGTACGGTGTTTTCTTATAAGCAAATAACTTTGGAGTAACCGCTTCAAGTGCAGTATCCTTCCTTAATAATATACTACTACAAAAGAAAGAAAATGTCAAGCACCTTGCGGAATGCAGGGTGCTTTAGTTTGTGGGAAAATAATGATTTTCTGTACAGCTTGATACGTAGGTTGTTATATCGAATTGTCGATACATCTTATTGCATAGAATCTATCAACCACTCAATATTATCTCTCCAGCTTGCCCTCATTCCTTCTTTATTTTTCCATATAGTTTCCGGACCTCCGGTTCTTGAAAGATCAATTCCAAATCTCCCGTTTTCTTGTTTCACAACTTGTGCAGTTCTATTTCTCCCACACTGAAAGCATTTTGTTATATTCTCTGATGCCATAACTACAGCACAGAAATTTTCCATTGCTCTAACTTTAAGTATTTCAGAAAGTTTGGTTCTGTAATACCCAATGTCTACCTTATCCCAAAGATTAAAGACAATATAACGCTTATTTGATATAGATTTCAATTCCTTTGCATAAAGAAGCTTAAGAACCTTCTCCGGCTTTGAAATATCTTCTCCTTTGACAATGCAGATTACCACATTCATGTCTTTAATCTTAACAATATAAATAGATTCTGTTAGTCTTTTACCGCTCTGAATAAATGAATCTATCCCTTTTGCCGGCACGAATATATCTATATTCTTATTTATGCTTTCTATCTGATTAATGCTCGGGTCCACTTCCGGTGTACCGTCATACTCTGCGGTATCATATACATATATGCCTCCGGAAATATTGTGCCTTCCGTTATCTTCGCCATTAATCATAACAGGATGCATTGCCTTACCTTCCGGTGTAAAGCCGTAAACATAGTTATGGGGATTTTCACTCTCCACCTGACCACCCATAGTTACGAAATTAAAACAATGGTTCTCTATTGCCCTGACCTTATTATATTTATACCATTTGTCGTTTACAACATTTCCTCCTGTGCTGTTAAGAATAATATCCACTCCGTTTAGTCCATACTTTTTGCTGAACATTGCATGGTTGCAGTCATAGCATATCGTCAGCCCGATTCGGTGTCCCTTATAGACAATCGGACGAAACGCTTTATCGGCGTATTGAGAATAGTTTTCTATATCACATGCCGAAGAATTTGTCATTGTGTGCTTGATGTATTCTTTATACTTTGTTTCTTCTCCTTGCGCGAATGCATTCACGTAAATACTCATGATCCTATCGTATAAATCATAAATACAAACGACTACTGCCCTACCGATATTCTTGCTCCAATCTAACAATCTTCCACGTATTTCCTGCATATCGTCATCGTTCAAAAAATCGAACTGATCGTACTCGTCACAGAACGGAACATAAGAAAATTCCGGAAATACAAGTATATCAATATCCGATTTACAAACCAGCTGCATTGCCTTATCGAAAGCCTGCCTATCACCATGAAGCTCATCTGTCTGAAGATAAAGACCGATTTTCACAGACTTCACAACATTATTTTCATGGCTTGTTGATGAAGGAGACTGTAATTGCCTTTCTCCGCCATCAAACCCGAGAAAATTTTTTAATTTTTCATAAGCCCCATTTTCTTCAAAATCTATTTGCCCATGCATTATTCTTACCAGTTTGTACCCATTCCTTGCTGCCTCAATATCTCTTGTACTGTCATAATAAGCCCTGATCTCATCGCGGTCTTGAGGCTGATTGTCCCTTGCTTGAATAGCACTGCAGGCATCAATCCACAAATTCTTGTCAAAATACAGGCAAACATCAGGATAGTAAAGCAGTGAAAGCCTCCTTGCTTCCGAAAAATGCTGTCTTTCATCGTACTCAATTATTAACTTTTTGCCCTCACAGACAAAGTCACAGCGCAGAGAAATATTCTTTTTTGCAAAATTTTTATTTCCGCGATATGCCGATAAAGCATTGTATATAGCAACATATGTATCATCAAGTTCGGAAGGGGTCTTCATCCAAGGAAATGTTTTCTCACATACTATATCTCCGCCACAAAGACAGTTCAAAAGAAGTTGAAGGGCGTTTTTCTGTTCAATTACTCCCTTCGCAGGAATAGTTATTCTCTCAATACTTGCAGATTTATCCTCGATCTTTTTTGCCGGAATTAATTTGGTATTATTATCAAGTTTATGTTTCGCCTTATTTGTCATCTTGTGATTAACACTCTTGACCGGATGAGTATCTACATTTATATTGGTATACTGAGTCTCAAAGTTGAGCCTATCAAAAAAACGTACAGTTTCCTGCCCTCCGGCATAATCATTTTTACTTATCGCTATTCCAAAATGCACCTGATAAGCCATACCCCTGATATGTTTTGCAGGATATTTTTTGCCGTTATACACAAGGAATGTAGAACGAGGTTCTGGATACTCCGGATTTTCTGAGTCAAATATTGAAATAGCTGTAATCACGTCCGCTGCTGTGACCTCATTCCATTTATATTTTGCCATATATATACATCTCCTCTCTGTTTTGACAGATAAATCCAATTTAATATGATTTTACTCCCCCTGCTTCTTCTTATAAAAATAATACCACACCGCACCGATAACGAGGAACACCGCCGTTATTCCTCTGAACACCCAGCCGATCGTACCGTGGAACATATCCGCCTTTGTGAAGAACGCTATCCCCCACCACACGCTGTTGAACAGAAAATACACCGAAAATAAAAAATAAATTTTCTGCTCTTTAAGTCCCATGGAGAACAGAAAGCCTGCTATCGCAAGCCACATCAAGGAATACACCGCCGTCAAAATATCCACCTCACAATTCTATCGTAAAAACAATGATCTCGTCGTCCGTATAAGAAACGTTTATTTTGCCCCTGTGATTCTGCACGATCATCTGCGCCATTGACAGCCCTATCCCGTAGCCGCCCGTCTGACTGCTGCGTGAACTGTCGCTCCTGTAAAACCTGTCGAAAAACTTCCGCACGCTCTCTCTGTCAAGACCTTTGCAGGTGTTGGACACGATAAGCTGTGCTTTCTTTGCTTTATGCTTCAGCTTGACCTCTATCAGGTGTCTGTCGTCCGTGTATTTCACCGCATTGTCAAGCAGGATTCCCACAAGTCTGACTATATCCTCCAGATCGCCCATTACGGTAACACCGCTGTCTATATCGCACTTTATCTCTATGCCCTTATTCTGCGCGGGTACAACGAACGACTCTACGGAGTTTGTCACGATCTCAGACAGATCAATGCTCAGCTTCTCCTTTTCGGAAAGCGTCTGTTCGTCCATCTTTGAAAGCTCGATAAGCCCCTTTACAAGCTTACTCATTCTTGCGGTCTGGGTTTTTATATTCGTCAGCCATTTACTCTCGCCGCCTGTCATTTCCATAACTTCTGCGTTCGATTGTATTATTGCGATGGGCGTTTTCAGCTCGTGGCCTGCGTCAGTGATGAATCTGCGCTGCTTCTCTCTGTTTTCTTCAAACGGTCTGATCACATACTTCGAGAATACCACAAGCAGTACAAACACAATAACAATACACGACGAAATTGTCACAAGAGTTATCGTCAGCAGGGTATGTACAGTGTTAAGATCGGTATGGCAGTCAATAACTATAAGCATTTTGCCGCCCTCGTAATCAAACATACCGTAGCGTGAATTATCTATATACCCACGGTCTTTATTCTGCTTTACGATACGCACTATCTGCGCGTCAATGTCTTTGATCCTGTCCAGCGATATGTGAGAATAATTGCTGCCCGAATACTCATTGCCGTCTATGATAACCACATAGTAACGTGTTTGGAACGGCGTTTCGTCGTGAAACAGCTTGTCGGCGGAATTGTCCCTGATTATCGGGAAAGAACCGCCGTTCTCGTAAAGATAATCTATGATCCTGTCGGTGCGGTTCGTTACTCTTGCCCTGAGCGTGATATTCACGGCGGTAAAAGCGAGCACAAGAGTCACCGTCATAGAGATCATCGACAATAGTATGAACCGCACTTTCAGCTTTTTTAGCATGTCATACCGCCTCCAGAATATACCCTCTGCCGCGCAGCGCCGAGATCTGTATATCTGCGTCAAGCGACTGGAGCTTCTTGCGCAGATACGAAATATACACCCATACTACATTGATCTCCGCTTCGCTGTCGTAACCCCATATTCTCGTCATAAAGGCATCGGTTGAGATCGGTCTGTCTTTGCTTTTCATAAGCATTTCCATCATCTGATATTCTTTTTTCGAGAGTCTCACCTCTCCGCTCGGCGTACTCAGTTCGTACAGATTACGGTCAAGCGTAACATTGCCCAGCTTGATATTATCGGGTATCAACTCTCCCGTGCGGCGTGTCAGCGCGCCTACTCTTGCGATAAGCTCGGGCATGGCAAAAGGCTTCGCAAGGTAATCGTCCGCCCCTGCGTTAAGCCCCTCTACTTTATCGGCAACCTCGCCTTTAGCGGTCAGCAGCAGAACGGGCGTACCTATGCCCATGGAGCGAATTGTTTTAAGCACTTCGATACCGCTCATTCTCGGCATCATCACATCAAGTATAATACCGTCGTACTTCTCCGACATAATATAATCCATAGCTTCTTCCCCGTCGAAAACAGCGTCAACAACATAGTGTTTGTGCCTGAGTATTTCCGTGACAGCCTCGGATAAAGCCTTTTCGTCCTCTGCATATAATATCTTCATTTGTACACTCCTTCTTCATCTTGACAGATACACGCTAACAAGCTTTTGCAGCGTTGAATCTATGCGTGCAAGCTCCTCCGCACAGCGTTTCAGCTCCCGGGCTATATAACTGCTGTCGGGGGATAGTTTTTTGTAAAGTATGCGGTGATCTGCCGCCGCCCATGTATCCATTGCGACGGTACGCAGCTGCACCTCGATACAGACGTTATGTATTTCAAAAATAAGATGGCGGCTTCTGTAGCCGTTCTCCTTAGGAGAAGCAATATAATTTTTCTCACCAATAAATCTCAGATCCGGGGCTTTTTTTATCTCTTCGGCGATGATCTCTATATCATCAAGAAACGAGGTGATTATCCTGACCCCTGCGGCGTCATGCACCTTATGCACGGCATTCTCGGCGCTTATTTCAAGAGAATGCTTTTTAAGCTTTTCGCTCATGCTTTCGGGCGATTTTATTCTGTAGCGTATGTTTTCGATAGGGTCTCTGCCTGTCTGCGAGATGCACCTTGCCGATATTATCTCTGCCCGAGAGATCACATAATCAACGGCGTCGATAAGCGGCTGTGTATATTCTCCGTAAAACTCACGGTATGTCTGCGGTATAACGATATGTTCCATAAACGCTCCTTCGGGGCAATTTTGCCCATTATGCTTTATGATATATCATACCACACCATGCGCCCCGTTTATGTCACATTATCTGTGTTCTCCGTTATATTCACGCAAAAGATTAAGCGCCCACACGTCGTCGA
Source organism: uncultured Ruminococcus sp. (assembly GCA_902797065.1). Lineage (GTDB taxonomy): Bacteria > Bacillota > Clostridia > Oscillospirales > Acutalibacteraceae > RUG592. The sequence continues at coordinate 562 of CADBRK010000079.1, read as the reverse complement.
TAGAATAGACTCTGTCCTCGGCGAAGCTTGCCTTGCCCGAATACGTATCGTCGAGCGTTTTGTATATATCCTCGGTGAGCTTGACCGTAAATGCGCTGCCGTCTGCGGAAAATATCTCTATGTGATCCTCGCCGCCCTCGTTGGAGAAAAACGCCGCCGCTATTTTTGCTTTTGGGTTCTGCTTCTGCACATTCTGCGAGAATGCAAGCTTTGCTATCTCAACGATCTTATCGTCGAGGCCGCTGTCGAATATCATGATCTTTTCTCTGAGGCGGAATTCGTCGCGCACGATCCTCTGGCGGCATTCACGGCTGACTTTATCGTCGCCGTCTTTGTTTTTGCTTGACTTGAAGTAATCGGTAACGTGCTTCACCTCGTCGTTGTCATACACAAGCCAGATCATAATATTCTGCGAGGGATCGTTATACAAAAGCGGATAGCCGACCCGGGCTGTATGGCCGCAGCGTTTGCATTTCACCGTAAACAGAGTACCTTCAAGCAGCTTCTTTTTTTCGGCAGGGTTTTTCTCACCGTTTAAAGACGACCACTGACTGACCTCTAT
>CADBRK010000078.1 GCA_902797065.1 uncultured Ruminococcus sp. | reverse complement strand
GTCTATAGATTTAGTTTACCACATTATTCCGACAATATCAAGGCAAATGAGAAATAAAAAACTCTCCGGTTTGATTTCGGAGAGTTTTTGAAGGTTAAACTATTCGCCGTTATGCAAGCCCCTCGACTTTATAGCCGACGGTAAATCGCAGGATAGAAAGCGCGTCTTTGCTTGTGGCTTTGCCGTCTTTGTTTATATCCGCGGCTTTGAGCTGTTCGTCGGTGAGCTGAACGAGGTGGACGGCATATCGCTGAATTACCATGCTGTCTTTGGCTGTTACTTTGCCGTCATTGTTTACGTCGCCGAGTTTTGTTGAGTTTTCGGTGTTCGTATCGGTGTTTGTTGAAGAATCTGTGTCGGTTGTTGTGTCTGTTTCCGTGTCGGTCTTTGACTCGGTATCCAAATTTGCTATCCATTTTGCATAGAACACAACGCTGTCTGTAATTTCTGTTACTTCAAGTTCTGCGAAAGATTTTGAATCCGACCCTCTTTCCCAACCGTCAAAAATCATTCCGGCAGGAGAATCAAACATACAATTCGGGAGAGCGATCTTAGTGCCTCTGGGAACGGTATAAAGAATGATTGATTTACCTGATAAAATGTCTTTAAATGTTACTTCACATATAACCTCGGTATCTGTTTCTGTCGTTGTATCAGTATCGGTTGTAGTGTCAGTTTCTGTTGTAGTCTCTGTATCCGATGCAGTATCACTATCGTTGTTAGTATCGGTTGTAGTGTCTGTTTCTGTTGCAGTATCACTTTCAATGTTGGTATCGGTTGTAATGTCTGTATCTGATGCAGTATCACTTTCAGTGTTGGTATCGGTTGTAGTGTCAGTTTCTGTTGTAGTCTCTGTATCTAATGCAGTATCACTTTCATTGTTGGTATCGGTCGTAGTGTCAGTTTCTGTTGTAGTTTCAGTTTCTGTTGTAGTTTCAGTATCTGACGCAGTATGATTATCGTTGTTGGTATCGCTTGTCGTATCAGTATTGCTTTTTTCACTAACTGTAAAAGAGATTTTTGCAGAATCGATATATCCGCCATTATCATCATGTGCAGTTACATATGCAGTGTAACTGCCTGTCTCATCAAATGCAAACGATTGATTTGTATCGGTTAGCTTGTCTGTGGTAATGACTCTCTCTCCGTCTTTATCAATACCTAATCTATAATAGGTAGCGTTTTCTCCGCCAAAGCTGAATAATACCGTATCTCCTACATCATAGTTTGATTTTTCAACCTTGATCCAAGGATTTGAAACCAAATTAACCTTATTTATATAAAATTTTTGTGCATCTGTTTCGTTTGCAGTGTAAATCTGAGCATTCATAATATCAATATTAATATCTAGAACACAATTTGATGATCTCGGTTTTAATATATAGCATGAATCAGATGGATAAATAAACCATTCCTGTGAATAGTTTTCTTCTGTATCATTATTGTACACCCAAACATTTGTACCACTATCGGTTTCACCCCATTGTACATCAAGAACTTTTTTATCCTTCTTGCTTATTATCTTATAAGCTCCATTGTCCAATCTGAAAAACTCCCAAATCTGTTCCAAAGAATCATTGTCAGATGTAAAAGAAGCATCGCCATCGTTGTTATATAGATAACTATTGTTTTTAGCACTGATAATCTTTGCATAAAAATCTGTTCCTATGTCAACAGGTTGATTTGTTTGATTATCTGAAACAGTAAAAGTTATTCTGTCTGCCGGAGAATGAAACCAATCTGAGCCGTCCTGAGTCCAGTAGTTTGAATTATATGTTTGGAAGTATGTATAATACGTACCTTCGGATAAACCGGAATACTCTATTGATGTCCCTGTTATTAAATTATTCCTTTCGACTACGTTATCTTCACCGTTTGGATTTTCTTTATATAGCCAAAGATTATAGTGGGTTGCATTCGGTATTTTATTCCATGATACTTTAATTGTTTCTCCAATATTATACGATGTTTTGTCGATGCTGAGCGTTGCTTTATAATCCGCAAGACACTCTTCGCAAGTATCTAAAGGAACGGTTTCATCACGATTTTCTTTAATCTCTCCACAACTGCATTTATAGCACTTATAATGAGGGTGAGCTTTCCAGTAATATACATATTCTGTGTAATTATGTACATGACTATTACATTCCGGACAATCCGCTACATATGTTGGTTCGTCACGGTTTTCTTTAATATCGCCACAACTGCATTTATAGCATTTATAATGAGGGTGGTCTTTCCAGTAATATACATATTCGGTGTAATTATGTACATGCCTATTGTAGAATTTATATTGAGGATTTTCTATAACATATGCGATATATTGATCATAATCATGAATTTCAGGTGCCTGTACATCTTTTTCCGTGAAATGCACGGCACCCAATGCATATCCGTAGTAATTCCTATACTTGTTCATAAAAGCATCAAGGTCATAAATCCAAACTTGACCTTCATCAATCTCTTCCGATGAATAACTCTCGGATAAATATACTTGATTGTCGATAATTGCATGAATAAAACAAACATGACCCATTTGATAGTATTCTGCACCGTATCCGTTAGCCCACCCAACGACAATATTAAAAACAGATTCACCGCCGTAAGCATTTACTATATCATACAGACAGTTTGAACCGGGATATTTGTTTTTTAAATATCCTGTGCTTGTTGTGCCCGATTGAACGTTATCATAGAATTGGTTTCCATTCCCGGATACATCTGTATCATACGCTGAATTGATAATTTCCATGCAATGAAGTGTATCTTGAACATATGCACCGCACCAGCCTTTATAAGTGTCTTCACCGGTTAAATCTTTATGCATGGTATGAACTTTACTTGATATATTCGGAATTTGTTCCAGAATTTTTTTCTTCTGAACTTCTTTTACTGCATTAATAACTATGTCGCTAATACCATCCGCCCTCGCCGAAAGCGAAACGTTAAACACGGAAAGTGTCAAAAACAAACAAAGCATAACTGCAAAAATCTTTTTTACCATAAATTCATTCCTCCTGAATAAAAATTTGAGCATTAAAAAAGGCGCACAACCGAAGTCATGCGCCAAAAAAACACAAACTCCGATTGATGCCAAACAGTTTATCCGGACAATGTATTACACCCCTGATACATCGTTTGACAGTTTAATTCTACCATACAATTCTATTCACCGCAAGTAGAATTTCTTATGCCTTATTTATGCAAAATATCTATTCTTGTATGTCCGTTTCGTTTTTCTGCGCCTGCGTGAGCGTCTGCGCTATCACATTCCCCAGCATTTCTCCCGAATTTACCGCCTCTTCAAGCGTGTTTGCGTCCGTGCCGACTTCGATCAGCAGAGAACCCGGGGCGAGGTTCATGTTGTACATAAAATTGCCGAAATACAGCGGCCTTGTCATGCCCGGGTAGAGCGTTTCGGCGTTTTTGTGCAGCTTCAGCGCAAGGCTTAAATTCTGCTCCCAATCCGGGAAATCATAATATCCGTTGTTGTCGTTGCCGCACATTATCATGATCTGAGCGGCTTTTTTGTTGTTATATGTAAAGGTGGGCTTGATCTTCTCGTTGTCGTCAGTCGTAATGCTGTCACGGTGAATGTCAAGTATTATCTTGATCGAGGGATACTTGTTGAGATACTCAAGAATAGACTGTGCGCTGTTGTCGTATGCGCCGTAATACTGCGGGTCGTCGTGGTGCGTAATGCAGTGTACCGACGCAATATTGTTCTTCTGCAGGGTGTCGCATATCGCCTTGCCCACACGCACCACGTTGTAGTTGTCGTCCGTATCTCTCGGGTAAAAACTCTCGTAGTAATAGCCGAGGTCGTAGTCCATGTATGACTCCGTTGCGTGCGTATGTACTATGAGCACCTGCGGCTCGGTCGTGTTTTCGTACTCAAAGGGGAGAGGCGCGCGAAGATACCGCCCGATGTCAAGAGATATGTCTGTCGAGTTCTTCACATAGAAATTGTCGTACGACATATTCGATTCACGGAAAAGACTCTCCGTCACAAGAAATGTCTTTTCTCCTCTGTGGTCCGATGTATCCGTGCGCTTTGTTACGGCGGTACTCTGTACATCTTCCGATCTCGATGCGGTACCGCCCGAATATGCGCTGCTTACAGACTCTGCGGACGATGTTCCGCCGTACATTGACAAACTCGCCGCAACGCTTCTCAGACCTCCGCCCCGCAGAAGTGAATCCGTCCGGCTGTATATGCAAAAAACGGCAAATGCCGACATTATGAATGCTGTGGATAAAACTGTGGTTTTGCATATCTTTTCACTGACTTTCATTAAAGGCGCTCCTTTGCTTTTTGCTTCGGTATATTAATATGCGCGCGCAGCATAAAATAGTACCGAAACCGCAGCGGAATGGATCGGCTGAAAAGTTTTTGACTTTTGTACCGAATTTTTTATATTATCACTTGAAAATTTTACAAAACGGTATATAATATTTATATGAAGGTTTTGTAAGGAAAGAAAAGTTATCGGTGGGGTGTTTTCTATGTACGATCACAACAGAATCAAAAATCACATCAACGGCGTCGAATCGTGTTCATATGAGCTGTTCGGCGCTCATATAGAGAACGGCGGCGTGTACTTTTCGGTATATGCGCCGAATGCCGTCAATGTCAAGCTGATCGCCTCTCATAACGGCTGGCAGGAAATACAAATGGATCGTGATGTTTTCGGCGTGTGGACCGTCTTTGTGAACGGCATAGACGAGGGTACGATATATAAGTATAAGATATTTACGCCCGACGGAAATACGCAGGACAAAGCCGATCCGTTTGCGTTTTACAGCGAAGTCCGCCCGAAGAATGCGTCCGTGGTGTATAATATAGAGGACTATCGCTGGCGTGACGACGAGTGGATAAAGAACAGATCGAAGAATTATGATCGTCCGCTGAATATATACGAGGTACACTTAGGCTCATGGAAAGTCAAAGACGGAATAGAGGGCGACGATAAATATTACAGATACGAGGAGCTGATAGACGAGCTGATACCCTACGCTAAAGAGATGGGCTATACTCACATCGAGTTTCTGCCGCTGACGGAATATCCGTATGACGGCTCGTGGGGGTATCAGGTGAGCGGTTTCTATGCGCCCACAAGCAGATTCGGCGAACCTCGTTATCTGATGAAGCTTATAGACGAGTGTCACCTCAACGGAATAGGCGCGATTTTTGATTTTGTTGCGGTGCATTTTGCAAAAGACGACTTTTCTCTGCCGTTCTATGACGGAACGTGTCTTTACGGCAGCGAGATACCGCAGTTCCGTGACTCTGCGTGGGGTTCGGTGAGGTTCGATTATTCAAAGCCGCATGTTCATAGCTTTATGCGTTCGGCTGCGAATTTCTGGATAAACAAATATCATTTCGACGGCATACGGTTTGACGCGGTGGGGTATCTTATCTATCCCGACGGCAATCCGCAGTCGCCCGAGTATGACTGCGGAGTCTGGTTTTTGAAGAACAGTCTTTATACGCTGAATGCTTTTCACCCCGACGTAATGTTGATAGCAGAAGATTCTTCCTGCCACCTTAAAGATACCGCTCCCGTAGTGTACGGCGGAATGGGCTTTGACTATATGTGGAACTTCGGCTGGGCTGCAGAAACGCTGAGATATATGACGCTGCCGTATAATATGCGCGCCCAGAATCACGAGATCATGACATACCCGATGTTCTACTTCAATACCGAGCTGTTTATACTTACTCATTCGCACGACGAAGTTGCAAACGGCAAGCAGTCGCTTATAGCGCAGTTCTACGGCAAGGATCAGGAGGAAAAGTTCGCAAATTACAGAACGTACTATCTCTATCAGATGACGCACCCGGGCAAGAAGATGAACTTTATGGGCAACGAGCTTGGTGAGTTCAAAGAGTGGGAGAGCGATCACCCCTTGGCGTGGAATCTGCTCACGTATCCCAATCACGACAGCTTCCATGAATTTGTCAGGAAAGTCAATGCCGTGTACAAAAGCGAACCTGCGCTTTACGCTCAGGATTACAACGTGGCTGCTTTTGCGTGGGTCGATCTGCATAATGCTGCGAATAATATATATGCCTACAGACGTGACGATTTTGCGGGGAATCCGCTGTATATCGTGCTGAATTTCTCGCCTTACGAGAAGGAATACTGGCTTGCCGTAGGCTATGACGGGTATTTCAGAGAGCTTGTCAATTCCGATACCGATATTTACGGCGGCAGCAATACGAGAAATTACGAACTGCAGTCGAAAGACGGCTATCTTCATATGGTCATAGCGCCGCTTTCGGGTATTATTCTAAAGCCGTGCGCCGAGGACGAGGTCGATGTCCCCGAGGAGGAAGAAGAGGAGATAGAGTACATCGAGGTCGTTGAAGAGATAGTCGAAGAAGATGAAGATGACGAATACGACGAAGCCGAAGATGACGAGGACGATGACGAAGAGGTCGTGGAAGTTGTAGAAGACGAAGAGTGATATATAACCGCAATTATTAATTATCCCCGACGGTTTGGTGCTGTCGGGGAATCTATTATTATAAACAACGCAAAAAAGCGCCCGAAAGATCATCAGACCTTCGGGCGGAATGTTATTTGTGGTAACGGTGAGCTGTTATTCTCAGTTCATCAGGCTGCAGACAAGGTCTGCATACTCGGAAGGATCTTCCACAGTAAGTCCTGCGATGATAAGAGCCTGGCTGTAGAGCAGCTTTGCGTACTTCTCTGCTTTTTCCTTGTCTGCCGTGATGTTGGCGATGAGCGCATTTACGGCAGGGTGAGCCGCATTGATCTCAAGAACTCTCTGAGCCTTTACCATAGCTTCGGGCTGTGCGATTGCCATGTATTTTTCCATCTCAAACGATACGCCGCCCTTTGCCGTCAGACACACGGGGTGACTCTTAAGCTTCTTCGAGAATATTACTTCCTGAACCTTGTCGCCGAGAACATCTTTAATGAACTTCAGCGTGTCGTCGTCCTTGTTGTCGTCCTTCTTCTCGTCTTTGCTTTCTTCTTCGACGTCCTCGTTTACAATGTTCTTGAACTGCTTGTCGTTGTAGCTTGTCATACTCTGGAAAGCAAACTCGTCGATCTCCTCTGCACAGTAGAGTATCTCTCTGCCCTTGTCGCGGAAATACTCTGTCTGCGGAAGCTTGTCGATAGCGTCTATGCTGTCGCCCGTTGCGTAGTAGATCTCCTTCTGATCCTCGCCCATACGCTCGACGTACTCTTTGAGCGTTACAAGCTTCTTCTCGGTCGATGAGTAGAACAGAACAATATCCTTTACAACGTCCTGATGTGCGCCGTAATCGCCTACAAGTCCGTATTTAAGCTGCTTGCCGAAGTTTGCGTAAAATTTCTCGTATCCCTCACGGTCGTTCTTGAGCCATGACGAAAGCTCGTTCTTTATCTTTTTCTCCAATGTGGAGGCAATGTTTTTAAGCTGTCTGTCGTGCTGGAGCATCTCTCTCGAAATATTCAGCGAAAGATCCTGCGAATCTACAACGCCTTTTACGAATGCAAAATGCTCGGGTACAAGGTCGGAGCAGTTATCCATAATAAGAACGCCGCTGCTGTAGAGCTGCAAGCCCTTTTTGTACTCCTTTGTGTAGTAGTTGAACGGAACCTTAGAAGGAATGAACAACAGCGACTTGAACGATGCCACAAGACCCTCTACCGAGTTTGCGAACACTCTTGCCGGCGGCTCGAAGTCAAAGAACTTCTGCTTGTAGAATTCGTTGTACTCCTCGTCGGTGACGTCCTTTTTGCTTCTCTGCCAGATCGGTACCATCGAGTTGAGCACCTCGTCCTCTTTGACCTCGTCATATTCGGGGTCGTCAAGGTCGCAGTCCTCGCGGAGCTTTCTGTGTTCCATTTCCATTATAATGGGGTAGCGGATATAATCCGAATATTTTGATACAAGTGCGGAGATCTTGTATTTCTCCAGAAACTCCGAGTATTTCTCGTTCTCGTTGTCCTCTTTGATCTTGAGAACTATCTGAGTTCCGACGTCTTCCTTCTCCGTTTCGGTGATCTCGTAGCCGTCTGCGCCGGAGCTTACCCACTGATATGCTTTGTCGCTGCCGTACTTCTTTGAGCGGACTGTGATCTCGTCGGATACCATGAATGCGGAATAGAAGCCTACGCCGAACTGTCCGATAATATCAACATCGTCGGCTTTGTCGTTTTCCTGCTTGAATTTCAGAGAACCGCTGTTTGCGATTGTGCCAAGGTTGCTGTCAAGGTCGTCTGCGTCCATGCCGATACCGTTGTCGGTAATGGTGATCGTCCTTGCTTCCTTGTCGAGATCAATGCGGATCTTAAAGTCGTCTTTGTTCAGACCCACGTTGTTGTCTGTGAGCGAAATGTAGTAAAGCTTGTCAATAGCGTCGCTCGCGTTTGAGATAAGTTCTCTGAGAAATATCTCCTTGTGTGTGTAAATTGAGTTGATCATCAGGTCAAGAAGTCTCTTGGATTCTGATTTGAATTCGGTCTTTGCCATATATATTACCTCGTTATTATTGGATTTAGCACTCCTTATATATGAGTGCTAAATTAGTTATATAATAAATACGGCTTTTTGTCAATAGAAGAATTGTTAAAATTATATTAACATGCTGTCGGATACAGAAAACCATGGGGCTGCATATTGCTTTTGCATAGTTATTGTAAATATGGGCAAACTTTATTGTGAACATCAACAAGTGGCGGTTAATAACAATTCTTTACGCTGATTCGGGGTGCAGAGTGGCAATAATTGCCTGAAAAAACCGTGAAAGTGTTTATTGTGTGAAAAATAGCATGAACAGTACCAAATAGACACGGTTTGGAACAGAATAGACAAAACCACTTGCATTATTTCTACGGATAGTGTATCCTATATTTACAGTGAATGATTGCTAACACTGAATACGAACCGAACGGTAATGATTGCTACTCTGGGCGGTGCGCACTTACGATGAATGATTGCTAACATCGTAAAAGGATTATGATTATAAGACCTCTTTCTAAAATACGATTCCCCTAAAAATAAGAGCGGCGAGCAGGCCGCTTTTATTTTTTGCTTGTAAACAGCCGGAAAATATAATATAATATACACGTACATTAAATTAAGGAATAGGAATGAAAAACCATATGGAAATAACCGTAACGGCAATGACGGTCGGCATAATGCTAATGTATGCGCTGCCGGGATTTGCGCTGGTAAAAGCAAAAAAAGTTTCGCCTTCGAGCATATCGGCGTTTGCGACTGTGCTGATGTATGTATGCCAGTCGTGTCTGGTGGTCTATTCATTTCAGAAGGTGACATATACAAAAGAGCTTTTTGGGGAAATGCTTATATTTTTTCTGCTGGCAATTACGCTGCAGTGCGTTCTGATAGGCATATATTATCTGATATTCCGAAAGCGGTACAGCGACGTAAAGTACCGTATCGTCACCATTGCCGGAGTATTGGGTAATTGTGCGTTTATGGGTGTGCCGCTTCTGGAGGCGCTGCTGCCCGAATATCCGCAGGCTGTCGTGTTTTCGGGTGTGTACAGCATAACGATGAACCTGATCGGATGGACGCTGGCGTCCGCAATAATCACAAATGACAGGAAATACATAAAGCTCAAAAACTTTTTTCTGAACCCTTCCGTGATCGCGCTGTGCGCCGCGCTGCCGCTGTTCTTCAAGGGGATTTATATCGGTGATACGAAATTCGGCTCGGCGGTGTTTCTGCTGGCGAAAATGACAACTCCGATGTGTATGCTTATTATGGGTATGCGTCTGGGGTCGGTATCGCTCAAGCCTGTTGTCACAAGGAAGCTGAATTATCTTGTGCTGTTCCTGAAGCAGGCGGCAATGCCGATAGCGGGGCTTCTGATAGTTCTGTTTCTGCCGATAGATGTAAATATGAAGCTTACGTTCTATATTATATGCTGCTGCCCTGTTGCAAGCGTCGTACTCAATTTTTCCGAGATGCTCGGACAGGGGCAGGAGATGGCGTCAAATCTTGTTCTGCTCGGGACGTTTTCATCGATAATCACTATTCCGATAATGATGCTTTTGTCGGGGGTCATAGCGTAAAAGCGAGAGGCTGAGAAAATCTCAGCCCCGTTTCATTTATTCATAAGATCATGTTCCTCTTTTATTTCTTTATAAAGCTTTGTACTGCTCCATTTGATATTGTGCTCGGTAACGATCGCTTTAAGCGCAATTTTGCCTGCTCCGCCCATTTTCAGAGCCGCTATGAGTACGTCTATCATCTCGCCCTGAAAACCGTACATCACGAGCATTTCATCTGTAAACGGTTCGGTGACCTCGGGCGTATCTGTTCTTTTGACTTTGCCCGGCTCCAATAATGCGCCTATCGGCAGGTCGAAATCCTTTTTCGGAACAGTTTTTATCACACAGCCGAGAGGGGAGAGAGATTTTCTGACAGCCTGCAGACGCTTTCCGTCAAAGTTATATAAAAGTACCGTTCGCTCCATATTATCCCTCCAACCACGCTTTCAGCTTGTCGAGTACCGCTTCGGCGTCACGTCTGCCGATCTGATAAACTCTTTCGAGATGATCGGGATTTACGTCCGTTCGGGAGATCCCAAGCTCCTCGTGCGGACGTATGAAGAATATGCTGCCCTTTTTCTCCTGATCGAGAATATATGCCTTTTCATTATTATACATAACGGGGCGCTTTCTGAGAGCCTCCACAAAACGCGGGTATTTTTTATAAACAAGCCCTGCAATGCCGATCTGTTCTTCGGTTTTTATATAGCTGTCGGTGCGTGTTGCCACAACGACGTTTTTTGCAAAACCCATTTCCTGAAATTTTTTCAGCGGTATGCTGTCTGTTATACCGCCGTCGAGCAGCTTTTTGCCGTCTGTTTCAACGATTTTCGATACAAGAGGCATAGACGCCGACGCACGAAGATAATCCATCTGTACGGGTTGTCTGAGATCGTTTAATCTTACATACTCGCTTTCGCCTGTTTCGACATTGGCGCATACCGCATAAAACTCCGTCCGAGAATTTTTGAAGGTGTCGTTATCGAATATATCAAGCTTCCACGGCAGGTCTTCATAGCAGAACTTTTTTCCGAACAGGTCGCCAGTAAAGATAAGATTCCTTTTGCTCATGAAACGCTTGTCGGAGCCGTATTTTTTATAGTACCTGATATTCCTGCCGGGCTGATTCGAAACATAGCTTGCGCCGTGGATCGCACCTGCCGAAACACCGATAACACCGTCGAAGCTGATCTTGTTTTCCATAAGAACGTCGAGAACGCCGATAGTGTAGGTCGCTCTCATAGCGCCGCCCTCAAGAACCAAACCTGTTTTCATATACGAACCTCCGCTTAGTTATTTCGATTTGTAGTAAAGTCTGCAGTGACAAAAGCCCTCGAAATCCGGATCGGCGATCTGATCTCTGAATTCCTTGCACATACATTTGGTATCGGGTGTTTTCTCGACTCTGCACGGGCAATACCCGCCCTTTTGTCTGAGTCCCTCTCTTATCATATCTGCGATCTCTTTATCCGGGTTAACCGTTACTGCCATTCAGAACACCTCCTATAAGCTTCATCAGATCTTCTTTTTCCTGATAACCGATCGTACTTGCCGCAGCCTTGCCGTCCTTAAAGATCATTATGGCGGGTATGGAGCTTATGTTGTATTTCATAGCGAGCGGTATTGCAGTGTCAACATTAAGCTTGCACACCTTTACACCGACATCGGAATCGGAAATATCCTCGATAACAGGCGCAAGCATTCGGCACGGACCGCACCAGTCGGCATAAAAATCAACGAGTACGGGCTGAGCGCTTTTCAGAACTTCTTCTTCAAAGTTATTCATATCAAGATGTATTGCCATTTCTATAACTTCCTTTCATTTTTATCTGATAAGAAAAAAGACACCGCAAAGGTGTCTTGAAGTGTTGGCATCTCCCTATTTTCCCGGGGCGTCACCGCCCAAGTATCTTCGGCACCATCGAGCTTAACTTCTGTGTTCGGAATGGGAACAGGTGTACCCTCAACGTGATCGACACCAACTGCAGTATCAATGCTTTTTTATTATATCACCGAATCATAGAAAAAGCAACACAATTTATATTGATATTCTATTAAAAATAAAATAAAAATTATTGCTGTTTTATGTAAATAATGTATTGTAAAATTAAAGAAAAAATGTTATAATACCTATAATAAACAAATATATCCAGACTGATTCAGTGATTTAAAGCATTGGTTTGAGAGGAGAGTCAAAGCTGATGAGAAGTTTTAAAACAAATATGGCCGGCAGGGTGCTTTCGGTTGTTCTGTCTTTTGCTATTCTGATGACGATAGGCATCGTACTTCCTGCAAATGCAGACGGGAATGCGCAGCCGGAACCGAATCATCTTGCGTTTTTCGGCTCTTCAACTTCAAAGTTTGACGGCACGGATGTTATCCACACCGTTCAGATCGAATTGGGCTATGAAGATGACGACAATATAAACTGGGAAGACGAGATCAAAAAAGTTACGCTTACACTTGACGGTCCCGGAAAAGACTTCGTATTCGAGGATATTGCCGGCAAGGATTCCTGGATCGGATTTAACAGCGACAGAATGCAGGCAACACATACAGAAGGGCGCTACCTTGATGTTGATGTTAAGCAGACTGGCTCGGGTTGTTGTACCCTGAAAGTCGAGACCGCGAACGGACTTACAGCTGAGAGAGTATTATACTTTGAAGATTATAAGCCCGACGGCGCTTCATTCGCTTATGACCAATTCGGTATGAGGACTTTGACGTCGATCCTTCCGAAGCCGACCGATTCCGTTGTATACAGCAAGTACAGCTTTTCCTATGAATATCGCAATGATGACATGATAGCGAGAGAGGATTACCGCCTGAGCGAAAGTGCAAATACAAGATTTTTCTTCAGTGACGAATCTATGGCAGAAGCAGGCGAGCCTGATAATCTTTACAGAATACCTTTTACGGGCAAAAAAGAAGGCGTGTTAACGGTATTTGCAGTAGCACCCAACGGACTTGCCGCAAGTGCCGAGTTTGAGATCAAGGCATACTACCCCGAGGCTAATACCGATACCGTAAAAGACACCGACACGGCAACAGAAACAGATACGGCAAAAGATACAGATACGGCAACGGAACCAGATACGGCAACAGAAATGACAGACACAGCAACGGAAACAGATACAGCAACGGAAACAGATACGGCAACGGAACCAGATACGGCAACGGAAACGACAGACACAGCAACGGAACCAGATACGGCAAAAGACACAGATACGGCAAAAGACACAGATACGGCAACAGAAACGCCGGACACGGCAACGCAAAGCGACACCGACACAAATAACGATAAATTCGGCGACCTCGACGGCAACGGAAAGGTAACGGCAGCGGATTCCCTCAAAATTCAGAGATACCTTGTTAATCTTGATCGGTTCAGTGATCTTCAGCTTAAATTAGCCGATGTAAATCAGGACAGCAAGGTCAATTCAAAAGATGTTCTTGCAATTCTGAGATTTACACTCGGATTTAAGGATAAAGGCACAGCATTTGCATAATATAATACAAGGAGGAATACTTATGAAAAAGACAAGAATTATTTCACTTTTTCTGACCATCCTTTTGGCAGTATCCGTTATGATTCCTGCAGCGGCTGCCGAGGACACTCAGGAGAGTGCGGATCAGATCACGTTCACACTTAATCTTTGCGAGACAGAAACTGCCGAAGACGGTTCATTATCTCACAAATTCTGTGTAGACCTGACATATAACGATGCAGGTCTGAATGTAGAGGAGGTTTTTGACAGCCTTAATATTGAGGCTGCATATTGCGGTACTTCCGACAGCATCACAGATTGGGAATGGGTAAAATGCCGTATGTCATGCGCTTCTTGCGAAAAGGGTGAAGACGACGTCATTATCAATCATCCTTTCGGATCGGCAAGGTTTTTGATTGTTACAACCGAACCTGGCAAAGACTTTACGGTTAATATCACCGCACCGTTTGATTGGGCAGCTTCCTTTGAAACAAATTGTTTCACAACTCTTACAGATCCCGAAGCTGCAGAGACTGTCGAAGAACTTCAGAAGATCCCTGTTGCAATTGTACGCAGCGGAGATCTTGACGGCAACGGACGCGTTACTGCAAACGACTCTCTCAAAATGATGAGATACGCAATTAAACTCGAGACGCTCACAGATGAGCAGATCGCAGCAGCAGACGTAAACAAGGACGGCAAGGTTGACGCAAAGGATTCGCTTGCAGTTCTCAGATATACCGTTGGCTACAGAGATAAGGGTACAGTTTTTTGTGACTGATAATAGTGATTGATGACAAATCGGCCGCATGGAGCAATTTCCGTGCGGCCTTTTTGCATAATTAAAGACAATCCCTCATATGATAGTACAAATAAATCGGAGGGATCGTCAATGAAAGTTTTTATTTTAACACGAAAGCGACTGGCAGTTATAGGGGCGGCTCTTGCGCTGCTTATGTGTGTAGGCATATTTCGCATAGCAGGAACGGATAAAGCTGTAGCAGCAAGCGCAGGCGAGCGAAGAATACCTATTTACAGCGTTGATACAACGGAAAAGAAGGTCAGTATCAGTTTTGACGCCGCTTGGGGCAACGAACAGACTAAATCGCTGCTTGAAACACTCGACAAGTACAAAGTTAAAGCAACATTCTTTCTGGTGGGCGATTGGGTAAGGAAATACCCGGATGACGTCAAGGCTATTGCGAATGCAGGTCATGACGTCGGCAATCATTCCAACACGCACCCGTATATGACGCAGATAGGCATAGATAAGATGAAAGAGGAGATAGAATCATGCTCCGCCGACATCGAACAGCTTATCGGCAAAAAAACTACGCTGTTCCGTCCGCCTTACGGTGACTATGATAATAACGTGGTCGATACGGTAAACAATCTCGGTATGTACTGCGTACAGTGGGACGTTGATTCTCTTGACTGGAAGGGATTATCTAAAGAAGAAATGTGCAGCCGCATTAAGAATAATATCCAAAGCGGTTCAATTGTACTTATGCATAACGGCGGAGAGAATACGCCCGACGCGCTGCCGTCGATCATTGAGACGATTCGGGAGATGGGGTACGAGATAGTGCCTATATCCGAACTGCTGCTTAAAGGTGAATACAGAACAGACCATACAGGGAAAATGATAAGCAAAAACAGCTCCGAGACTGCAAAAGCGTCAAGCAGTGAAGCTGTCAAACAGACAGCCGCGCCCATGGAAAGCGCTGCGTCGTCGGGCGCAGGTTCGTCTATGATGTCAACGTTGTCAAAGATGACGAGTTCTGTTGTGAATCAGGGTGTAAAGGGTAAATTCGACGAAATGGTTCAGGAGGACAACAAAAAGAAATAGCATTAAAACAGGGCTAAGCACCGTAAAGTGTTTAGCCCTGAAAAATTATGATGTTTATTCCGTTACAGAATCAGTCTCTTCGATGATCTCATAATCGTCTGTCGGAGTCTTGCTCGGAGCAGTGGTATCACGGATCTCGATAGCGTTGTATCTGTTCATGCCTGTTCCTGCGGGAACGAGCTTACCGATGATAACGTTCTCTTTAAGACCAAGCAGCGGGTCAACCTTGCCCTTTATTGCAGCGTCTGTGAGAACCTTCGGAGTCTCCTGGAACGATGCGGCAGAGAGGAAGGAGTCTGTCTCGAGAGAAGCCTTTGTGATACCGAGAAGTCTCGGAGTATACTCTGCTTCACGGAGATCGATCTCTCCGTTTGCCTTTCTTTCACGGATAGCGTCGTTAGCTTCGATTACCTTATTCTTGTCAACAATATCTCCTGCGAGGAAACCTGTGTCGCCTGAAGCTGAGATAAGAACCTTCTTTGTCATCTGACGAACGATAACCTCGATGTGCTTGTCGTTGATATTAACACCCTGCTGACGATATGTCTTCTGAACTTCTTCGATAAGGTAGTTCTGAACTTCGTCGGGACCCTGAATGTTAAGAATATCGGAAGGCCACTTTGAACCCTCTGTAACCTGGCTGCCCTTTGCGATGATTTCACCTTCCTTAACGGTAGCGTGTGAACCGAACGGAATGAGGTACGATTTTGACTCGGATTCGTTTGTAACAACAACGTGCTTGTTGTTCTTGATATCCTCTATGGTGACTTTACCGTCGATCTCGGAAAGAATAGCAAGACGCTTCGGCTTGCGTGCCTCGAACAGCTCCTCGACACGGGGAAGACCCTGTGTAATATCTTCTGCGGAAGCAACACCGCCGGTGTGGAACGTTCTCATTGTAAGCTGTGTACCCGGCTCGCCGATAGACTGAGCTGCGATGATGCCTACAGCCTCACCGACTGTAACGGGCTGACCGTTCGCAAGGTTGGAGCCGTAGCACTTGCTGCATACGCCGTGCTTAGCGCGGCAGCCGATAACTGATCTGATGGCAATTTTCTCAACGCCTCTGCCGACGATCTTCTTTGCTTCGGCAGATGTCATCATTGTATCCTTTGATACGATAACCTCGCCTGTCTGCTCGTCTACAAAGTCTTCGAGCAAATATCTGCCGGTAAGACGTTCTGAGAGAGATTCGATAACACGTACGTTCTCGTCGGAATTGTTGATGTTGTCTCTGATCTCGTAAATTTCAAGACCTGATTTTGTATGGCAGTCCTCCTCGTATACGATGACCTCCTGCGATACGTCAACGAGACGTCTTGTGAGGTAACCCGAGTCGGCTGTACGAAGCGCAGTATCTGCAAGACCCTTTCTTGCGCCGCGAGAGGAGATGAAGTATTCGAGAATGTTAAGACCTTCGCGGTAGTTTGCTCTGATCGGAATTTCGATAGTTTTACCTGATGTGTTGGCAATAAGTCCGCGCATACCCGCAAGCTGTCTGATCTGGTTCATACTGCCTCGGGCACCGGAATCCGCCATCATGAAGATCGGATTGTATCTGTCGAGGTTGTCTTTCAGCGCATTTGTTACATCGTCCGTTGTCTTTTCCCAGATCTTAAGAACACGTGCGTAACGCTCGTTGTTGGACATCAAGCCCATTGCGTACATGTTGTATACTTCGTCGATCTTATGCTCGGCATCTTTGATAAGCTGCTTCTTCTCGGGCGGGATCGTAGCGTCGCATACGGCAACAGTGATCGCGCCGATAGTGGAGTATTTATAGCCCTGTGACTTGATAGCGTCAAGCACTACGCTGGTTGTCTGAGTGCCGTGCTTTTCAAGACACTTGCTGATGATCTTTCCGAGTCCGCTCTTGCCTGTGAGGAAATCGACTTCGAGCTTTAACTCGTTGCCCTCGATCGATCTGTCTACAAAGCCGAGATCCTGCGGAATGGGTTTGTTGAAGATGATCTTTCCTACTGTGGTATCTATGATACCCGATTTCATGACGCCGTTTATTTCAAGCTCACGGCGTACCTTTATTTTTGAATGGAGACTGATAACACCTGTCTGATATGCCATCATAGCCTCGTTGAAATCTCTGAATACCTTGCCTTCTCCCGGTTCTCCGTCCTTATCAAGCGTAAGGTAGTAAGAACCGAGGATCATATCCTGCGTCGGTACGGCAACAGGTTTACCGTCGGACGGCTTAAGCAGGTTGTTTGACGCAAGCATGAGGAAGCGTGCTTCTGCCTGTGCTTCTGCCGAAAGCGGTACGTGTACAGCCATCTGGTCGCCGTCGAAGTCTGCGTTAAATGCCGTACATACAAGGGGGTGAAGCTTTATCGCACGTCCTTCAACGAGAACGGGTTCAAATGCCTGAATACCGAGTCTGTGCAGAGTAGGCGCACGGTTAAGCATTACCGGGTGACCCTTGATAACGATCTCAAGTGCGTCCCATACCTCGGGGCTTGAACGTTCAACCGCTTTTCTTGCGGCTTTTATGTTGAGCGCCTTATGTGTTTCGCACAGACGCTTCATTACAAACGGCTTGAAAAGCTCAAGTGCCATCTCTTTCGGAAGACCGCACTGATACATTTTAAGCTCCGGTCCTACAACGATAACCGAACGTCCGGAATAATCGACACGCTTTCCGAGAAGATTCTGACGGAAACGTCCCTGCTTGCCTTTGAGCATTTCTGAGAGTGACTTAAGAGGTCTGTTGTTGGGGCCTGTAACTGGTCTGCCGCGTCTGCCGTTGTCGATGAGCGCGTCTACAGCTTCCTGAAGCATTCTCTTCTCGTTGTTTACGATGATAGCGGGAGCGTCAAGGTCGATAAGCTTTCTCAGACGGTTGTTTCTGTTGAGTACACGGCGGTAAAGGTCGTTGAGGTCGCTTGTTGCGAAACGTCCGCCGTCAAGCTGTACCATCGGACGAATATCCGGCGGAATTACCGGAATAACGTCGAGTATCATCCACTCCGGACGGTTGCCCGATGTTCTGAATGCCTCTACAACGTCGAGACGCTTTTTGATCCTTGTCTGCTTCTGAGTCTGAGTCTGCTTCTGGCTCTGAGCAGAAGCCTGTCTCTGCAGACCGGCTTTTTTGGCGTCCTCGTACTCTTTTTTGAGTTCTTCCGAAAGTACGTCAAGGTCGATCTTTTCAAGCAGTTCCTTAATCGCCTCTGCGCCCATACCTGCTCTGAAATCGTCCTCGTACATTTCTTTGAGGTCTTTGTATTCTTTCTCGGTGAGCACCTGACCTTCTTTGAGGTTGGGAGCCATACCGGGGTCAAGTACGATATATGACGAGAAGTAGAGTACCTTCTCCAAAGCCTTGGGCGAGATCTCCAGCATAAGAGCGATCCTCGACGGGATACCCTTTACATACCAGATGTGCGATACGGGAGCGGCAAGCTGAATGTAGCCCATGCGCTCACGTCTTACTTTGGAGCGTGTAACCTCAACTCCGCAGTTTTCGCATATCTTGCCCTTGTACTTTACTCTTTTATATTTGCCGCAGAAGCACTCCCAGTCCTTTTGCGGTCCGAAAATTCTTTCGCAAAACAGTCCGTCGCGTTCGGGCTTGAGCGTACGGTAGTTAATTGTTTCGGGCTTTTTTACCTCGCCGTCGGCGGCATAAGCCCATGATTTGATCTGCTCAGGAGATGCAAGACCTATCTTTACAGAATCGAATACAGCATTATATCCCATAGTTCTT
>CADBRK010000077.1 GCA_902797065.1 uncultured Ruminococcus sp. | reverse complement strand
CAATTTCAATTTGTCAAGTGGTATTTTAAACAATGTTTATCAGCATGTTTTGTACATTGTTTTTGGTTCTTAAGTTGTGGATAGTGGTTGTGGATAGTGGATAACAAATATCAAAAATACTTTCGGGCAGAGCAGGCATAAGTTTCATAATGACACCTCCATTTAAACTATACAGCAAAAAATTCGGAATTGCAATAGACGGCAAACAATTTGCATGCTATAATAAAAATATATATCAATCATTACGGTGAGATATTTTATCGGAGACGTAAACTGTGAACGGCAAGTTATATTTTACTATATGGTGAGATCGAGAGGTAATTATGAGCATAGGCTTGAAAAGAGGAACAGTGTACCTTGAAAACCACAGCACGGAATGGGACGCCGAAGCGGCAAGAACGATACAAGTACTCAAAAGCATTTTTCAAGACGATGCAGTCGATATTCAGCACGTCGGCAGTACATCTGTTAAGACTATTCCGGCAAAGCCGATCATTGATATTGTTGTCGGCGTTTCGGAACTTAAAACTGTATTGTTAAAGAAAGATCAGCTTGAATCGGAGAGTATTATTTTCAGATTTGAAGAAAATCCCGGACAGATGCTTTTTGTTATGGGAGATTTTGAGAATGATACCCGAACTCATCATATCCATGTCGTAAAATATGGTTCCCGGCAGTGGAATGATTATCTTAATTTCAGAGATTATCTGAATACAAGCACGCAAGCCGCCGAAAGTTACGCGTCTCTTAAAGCTGCTCTTGCAAGAAAATACCCAACAAACCGTATTGCATATACGGAAGGTAAAAGCCGGCTGATTGAAGTTTTGCTTAACGAAGCGCGTCAATGGCGAAAAACAAACACGGAGGAATAACGATGAGCATATTGAACATACACGGATACAAAGGTACTCCGCACAATGCGGCATACTCTGCTATTTCCGGATTCGGTGAAAGCATTATCTCGCCCGAGATAGATTACGACATAGAACACCCCGATGTAATTCTCAACCGACTTCTTGAGATTTGTAAAACAAACAATATTGATATGATAGTCGGAACGAGCCTCGGCGGATTTTTTGCTTCGATAATTGCAGGAAAGCTGCAAAAACCGCTGCTGCTTGTTAACCCGTGCCTTCAGCCGCAGAATGTTATTCCCGCATTGGGTTATGAAGGCGATATAAATTGGTTTGTAAAAATGTCTGCGGAGCTTGATAAAATAGATATAGAACGTGTACGGTGCATAATCGGCGGCAGAGACGAGATCATCGGCGATCACGCATTTACAAAAAAGCTGATAGGAAACGACCGAATCATCATAATACCGGAAGGTATGCATTCGGGTGCCACGCTTGATCTTGAAAAGCATTTTCCTCATATGGCGGCAAGCGTAAAATAAACAGAATATTCAGAAAACCATTCCGATTTCAAACCGGGCAGTAAAGGCGGTGTCAATATGCCCTTTCACATTATCAGACATGACATTACAAAAGTCAAAGCGGACGCGATCGTCAATACGGCAAATCCGTTGCCTGTTATCGGCAGCGGTACGGACAGCGCAGTATATGAAGCCGCAGGTAAAGATGAACTTCTTGCGGCAAGAATGAAAATAGGCAAGATCGCACCCGGTCAATCGGCGTATACACCTGCTTTCGGTCTTGCGGCGAAATACATTATCCACAGCGTCGGAACGCTTTGGGACGACGGAACACACGGAGAGTGGGAAATACTCCGCTCGTGTTACAAAACAGCCCTTGCACTTGCCTCACAGCTTAAATGTAAAAGTATTGCTTTTCCGCTGATGGCAACGGGCGCATACGGATACCCGAAGGCGGAAGCTCTGAACGTGGCGCTTCAGGAGATCGGACGATTCCGCCTGAAAACAGAGAGTAAAGCAGAGGATATGGACATATATCTCGTAGTATTCGACAAGCAGTCGCTGGAGCTTTCGGGCGAAGAATTCGACATAATCGAGCAGTACATCGACGACAGCTATGTAACCTCACAAAGGGAACGCGAGTACATGCCCGACAGCCGGGCTATGCGTAGATTTCAAAGTCAATCTGTGTACGCGCCAAACGATCGGCAGATCGTCGCCGATGATATTCTTGATCCCGAGTCGGACACTATGAACGAATACCTGCGAGTACACAAGGGAAAAAGCTTCGTGCAGACTCTGATGAAATACATTATTGCGAGCGGCATGGAGAATGCCGAGGTTTATAAAAAAGCAAACATAGACCGAAAGCTGTTCTCAAAAATCATAGGCAAAAACGATTATACGCCGAGAACAGACACGATAATATCTCTTGCATTGGCGCTTGAGCTTAATATTATACAGACAGACGAGCTTTTGAAAAGTGCAGGACGGGCATTCTCCGGAAGTGAACGCGATCTGCTGTTACGTGCCTGTATCGAGCATAAGATATACGACATCATACGCATTGACACGCTTTTGTTTGAACGCGGACTTGATACGCTCACGTAAAAAATGTCGCTTTAAAAGCGACCAAATATCTCTCTGCAACTGATATAATATAGGTACAAAATAAAAAGGGCAACGGCCCTGAAAAGTGGAGGTAATTATTATGTTGGGAGCAATTATAGGCGATATGGTTGGAGCACCATACGAATTTGACAGAGGAAACAAGACAAAAACGTTTCCGCTCTGGAGCAGAAGTTCACAGTTTACAGACGACACGGTCATGACTGTTGCCGTTGCCCAAGCACTGATGAACACGAAAGGAAGCAGCGAAAGCAAAAT
>CADBRK010000076.1 GCA_902797065.1 uncultured Ruminococcus sp. | reverse complement strand
ATTCCCTGCTCTCTGCACTTTTCGACAAGCGTATCGAGCATAGCGAATTCCATATCTCTTTTAAGCACTCTGCAGCTCATCAGCCACAATTCCATATTGAGCGTCGTGCCGTCCTTTTTGCCGATAACCACCGATACAACGCCGTTATCGCCGAACTTATCCGTAAGCTTGCCGTAGAGTCTGATATACTCGTCACTTGCGAAAACAGCTTCCATCTCGGCTGTCGTGTACCTCTTTGTGGTAACATTGAACTGGTTGCTCTTGTTTGAAAGCTGCGTTATCCTCTGGATATACATCGGGATAAAATCGTCTATAACAGCATTCATATCAAGACTCAGCAGATAATCGGTGTAATTCTCGAATGTTGCCTGCTGTGCGGCTCTCTGTACATTCGCCTTGTACATCTCGTTGCGCTTGATGTCGTCCTCGCTGAATGTCGTTACCTCAAAATATCCGCTTCTGTCCAATGTCTGAATATAATTCTCCACGCCGTCAATAGCGGGTGCGCATACGCCTTTGAGCTGCGCTTCGACGATCGCTCTTTCGGCGGGGTTGTCGTCTACGAAAACAATGGATTCGGGCAGAATATTAAGCTCGCTTGCAGTATTGGCAATATTCCTGTCCTTATTCTCCCAGTTTGCTTTGATTATAATAAAATCATCGGGCTTCAGCGCGCCTTCGGGGTGATTAAGCCCTGCGATAGCGTTCTCCTCGTCATTCTTCGAACATACGGTAAGCATAATTCCTAAGTCCTTATGCGCCTTGATATAATTCTGGAACTCATAGTAGCTTTGAGCAACGCCCGTCTCCTGCCCTATCTGAATATGCTCGACTCCGTCGTCGCCGACAACACCGCCCCACAGAGTATTGTCGAGGTCAAGCGCAAGCGCTTTTTTGTTCCTGCCGAATACGGACTTGATAATGTTCGCCGTATTGAACGCAAATTCGGGGATAGCCTCAACGCACATCGCATACTTGTACATATTCCAGAAAAGCGGATTTGACCATTCCTTCAAGCCGTAGCTTGCCGAAATATAATTTATATCATTAATATAGAAATTGCCCGTGTTCTGGCTGTACTCATAGAACATCATGTTCAGGCGGCTGATGAAGTTCTCTCTGCCCCTGTAATCGGAGCAGTCACGGTTGCCCATAAGGCGGTAGAACGGCATTTCAAAGTTGTTTTGTATGATAGGGCATTTAAAACGCTCGCTTACCGCCGTCCACATCTGCTTGAAACGGTCAAACTCGCCGCTGAGCATTGTCTGTACATCTTCGGGCTTATCTGTAACCTTCGGGAATGACGTTATATTTCTGTTAGTCGTGTGAATAAACACAATATCCGGCGCAAAGCTTACAAGCTCCTCGCTCGGGAACATGGCGTCCTGCCAGTACTGCGCATACTCGGATTGATAAAACTCGGGTTCAATGCCCATATTCAGCAGGAATAATTCCATAGCGGAAACTATATCGTTCGTAGTCGAGCCGCCAAGCACGGCGATCTTCTTTTTCAGACGTGTCGAACCGTCCGAAAGCAGTGTTCTTTTTATAGACTTCCGCTTTTTCATTACATATGCGGAGTCAAAAGGATATTCAAGTTCTTTCATAAAATCTCCTTTACCGAGTCATGCCTAACCGTAATAATTCTTCCATTGCTTATGAAATTCAAACGTTGCCTTAACCGCCCATACTCCTGCGACAATTACCCATATGCCCATAAAACGATGGTACATTATATAACCGGCGATCAGATTAAACACCGCATATACAAGCAAAGCTACGGCGCACCCTCTGTTAAAGCCCACGTGGATCCCGATAGTCAGACCAAGCATCAGAACAATATCAATCAATCCGTAAGGATTGTTCATCAGGAGCAAAAGCACCACATTCAGAGCACACAGGGCATAACCCGAGATCCATGCACCCATCCAGTCAAACTTCACCTTCGACATGCTCGGCATTTTTACAAAATCCCGCTTTGTCATATTCCCCTGATAACTATAAGAATTATTCTGCGGCGCAGACTGCTGTCCGTAACCGCCGTACTGCCGACCGTAATAAGCATTTCCGTCTTGCCGAGTATACTGCGGCTGTCCGTAGGCTATATTCGTATTCTGTACGGGCGGTTCGTAAGGTTTATACTCACTTTGTACGGGCTGCTGCCCGAAAGAGTAATTTGTATTCTGTTCCGACCGGTTGAACGAATAATCGTTAGCCTCACTTTGAACAGGCTTTCTCATCGTATATACCTTGCCGGCTGATTGTTCCGGCTGCCGCATATTATAATTCTCACCGTAGGTCTTTATCGTTTGACTCTGATATGAAGTACCTGCATCAGGTACAGCTTTCTCCGACTGATACGAATCCATATTATTATCGTACGCATCCGACCGACCGTCTCCGTTATCAAAGCCCGAAACATTCAGCGGAGAACCGCAAACCTGACAAACTCTCCGATAATCGGCAGTCTCGCTGCCGCAGTGCTGACATTTCATAATACTGACCTCCCTTTTGTTATTAGTCATAGCTGTGAACTACCATTCGTCGCCGTATCCGTCGTCTTCGCCGTAGTAGTCGTCGCCGCCGTAATCTTCACCGGTGTAATTATCGTCCTCATTCGTGAAATAATTCTCGTCGCTTACGTGCGGAGTCTCCTCGGGTTCGGAGGAAGTTTCTTCTTCAACCTGAGATTCCTCTGCGGGCTTTTCGTCCTCTGCCGGAGCAGCGCCGCCTTGTGTTCGCAGATTATCGAGATTATCCGCATTTGTTCCTACCGCAGAATAGGTACACATAGTGAACAGAAGGTCTGTCACACCCTTATCCCGGCAGAAGTCAACGAGGTTAAGCTCGAAGTATCTCATATCCACAACGAATATCTCCTCAAACGAGCTTGTGTAGAACGGTATCTCCGCATTTCCGTAGCTGTCCTTTACAACACAGAGACGTCTGCCGTTCTTGACGTCCGTTGTGATATGGCACACATAACCGTCGCCGCCCATATATGTCATATACATGCTGCTGATGTCACCGATATACTGGAGAAGCTCGCCCTCGTGGCTAAACGAATAGCTCTGTGTATAATATTCTGTTTTGATTTTATTTGTAGGCTTGTAGTAGATGAAATCCTCCGGATCGTTGAGCAGGTCTGCGTTGTTGTCCGAGAAGTTATACATCGTTCCCACATAACCGGGAACAGTCTCCTTTGTATAGTTGGAAAGCTTCGCAAACGGTACGCCCGCAGCGTTTGCAAAATCCTGAGCCGCATAATATGCGCCGTTTGACATCCAGTGATGGTCTGTTCTCGTGTAGATAGGTTCGTCGATATGATCGGCAAGCGTCGGGCAGATATTAAGCCCCTTTACATTGATGAGCATATCGTTGATCTCTTTTATATCGTCCTCCTGGCTTGCGTTGTAATCGCTGAAATTCTTCGGAGTGTAGAATTCGCCCGGAGTGGGAGCAACCATAGAGTACACGCGCACGCCCGGAAGATCGCTCGCAAAGTTGTTGAGCGCGCTCGCATAAACCTGACCCGAACCGCCGCCGTACATCGACATAGCCCTGTAGTGTCCGTCCTGATATACAACGATAGTACCGTTGGTGAACACGCCGTCGGCGATCTCCTGACCCTTCGGCTTCGGCTTTTCGGTGTCGGTATCGCTGTCCTTTTTGCCGTCCGTTTTTGATGAGCTGTCTTTCTTGCCGCTTGAAGTATTGTCAGCGGCTTTATTCGTTTTGTTGTCCTCCGACTTGCTCTCGGCTGCAGCGTCGCCGCTGTCATTATCTTTGTCGTTTTTATCGTTTACGACATACATCTGACCCGAAATCTGAACATCGTTGTACTTTATGCCCCAGAAATTCGTCAGCTGACTTCCCGCCTGCTTCAGAGTATCGCGGAAAGGCACAGTATCGTCAAAGTAG
The DNA here is from genome assembly GCA_902797065.1 of uncultured Ruminococcus sp. Classification (GTDB taxonomy): domain Bacteria; phylum Bacillota; class Clostridia; order Oscillospirales; family Acutalibacteraceae; genus RUG592. The sequence continues at coordinate 2,039 of CADBRK010000076.1, read as the reverse complement.
TTCGCTATTGCGGCGGTATACTCTCCGCTGAAATAGCTCTCCCAGCTGAATTCGGGGAACGTCGCAAGCTCTCTCTTTTCGAGCATTGATATAGTCGATCTCGGCAGAACAAGCAGCGTAACGACTATCGCAGTGTATACCGGAACAATTATTGTAACGGACAGCAGCCGGAACCAGAATCTGATGTCGCTTTTGCCTTTATTCTCAATGTACTGCGGATCGTTGACATTCGTCGTCTTTCTTTTTGATTTAGCCATTCGGAATACCTCCCTCTCTTTAGAATCTGAAATACAGGAAAGGATTGCTTGTTGCGTCTACAAGAAGCAGACTGCATACTATAAGAAGTCCGAGACAGTAGATCACTTTAAGCGTCTGCCCCAAAGCTATAGTGCCCTTTGTCTTGTCGAAAAGCTTATTGACAAACGCGCCCACAGGGAAGCATGCGATCAGAGCGACTGCGATAAGGAAACAGTTGTTTACCATACTCGTCGTAGTGATAGTGTCTGTCAATGCGTTATTGTTAGCTCCGACAAGGTTCTTGAAGAAATCTCCGAGCTGAGAGAAGTTCTCAAAGTAGAATATACCGAAGCCCACGATTATGACTATCTTGCTGTAGATATGCGTGATGACAGCAGGGATAGCCTTCATGCGCTTTTTGCCAAGGAGCTGCTCGATCAGGATAAACAGACCGAAGTACAGACCCCAGATGATATAGTTCCACGAAGCGCCGTGCCACATACCGGTACAGAACCACACGAGGAACAGATTAAGATACTTGTGCATTTTGCCGCCTATCGGGAGATAGAGTACATAATCCCTGAAGAACGAGCCGAGCGATATATGCCATCTCTGCCAGAACTCGGCAATATTCCTGCACATGAACGGATGACGGAAGTTCTCGTCAAAGTGGAAGCCGAATATTCTGCCCAGACCGATAGCCATATCGGAATATCCGCTGAAATCGAAGAACACATACATCGCATAGATGATAACGGTGTACCATGTTCCGCAGACGGAAAGTCCCGTAATATCGTCGGTAAAGAAGTTCTCGACTATCACCCACAAATTATTTGCAAGAATGACCTTCTTTGCAAGACCTATCATAAACCTGCATGCACCGTCGCTGAGATCGGCAACGGTGGTTCTTCTGTCGTATATTTCCTTCTCGATAACGCTGTAGCGTACGATAGGACCTGCGATAAGCTGAGGGAACAGCGATACGAACAGAAGGAACTTGAAGTAGTTCTTCTGCACCTTGACCTGACCCCAATAGCAGTCGATCACATAAGACAGTATCTGGAACGTATAGAAGCTGATACCTATCGGCAGAGTAATATCCGGTACGGGTATATCCACTCCGGGGATAAGGTTTAAGTTCTCCACTATGAACCCGAGGTATTTGAATACAACGAGCATACCGAGGCTGAATGTCAGCGAGCCTGCCAGCGCAAGCTTCCCCAGTCCGTCCTTTCGGTGCTTATCTATCGCAAGACCGAGCAGCCAGTTTACTATGGTGCTCAGTATCAGCAGCAGAACCACTGTAGGTTCGCCCCATGCATAGAATATAAGCGAGAAAACAATCAGCACGCCGTTTTTATATCTTACATTCCCGATAGCAAAGTATGATACAAGACAAGCGGGAAGAAAGATGTATAAGAAAAACAAATCCGCAAAAACCATACATTTCCTCTTTTCTTTTACATAATTGTATTTCGGACAAAAATCTGTTTAATCATCCAAAATCAGACATGTACATATTATATTACAATTCACCCCGAAAAGCAACAAAAATGATACATTTTCTTTATTACAAGTAAATGCCCGAAAACCCGATTTTTTTGATTAAAATACATAACGATAGTATCCGCCCGTGGATCGGGCATTAAGTAAGTTTAAATCTTACAGAGAATAAAAATGTATAGTATGTCGGGTTTGGCAGGCAAACGCCCGGCGGCAGGCAAACGCCTGCAGGTATTACGCGTACGTAATTCAACATTATTCTTGCTTCAAAGCTCGCGGCATAGTTCTGTGTATGGTTT
>CADBRK010000075.1 GCA_902797065.1 uncultured Ruminococcus sp. | reverse complement strand
CCCGCAACGTTGACTACTGCGCTTACGAGAATACATATCAATACTACGAAAAACCTTGCCTTGTAGCGTGAGAAAACGTAGTTTAAAAGCCTTTTGACCGTGGCTTTTTCGACTTTCGGCATCGGCGGCTTTCCGCCTTTTGGGGGCTGTTTCGTCTGCTTGTTATCGGGCTTCGGCTTTGTCTCCGCTTTTGTCGGAACTGCTTTTTCCGGCTGAACCTTTACTTCGGGTTTTACGCTTTTTGCGGTATCGGAAGCCTGTTTTTTCTCGGTCACAGCTTTCGGGGGAGTCTGCTTTTTATTGTTTTTCTTTTTACTCATCGCCGCCGCCCCCTTTCACCTGTGACTCGTATACCTCACGGTATATAGCGTTGGTTTTCAGCAATTCGTCATGCGTACCGAAACCGTTCAGCCTGCCGCCTTCAAGAACGATGATCTTGTCTGCGTCCTCAACGGAAGAAATTCTCTGGGCGATAATAAACTTTGTCGTATCTGGAATTTCCTCGGCAAAGGCTTTCCTGATCAGTGAATCCGTTTTTGTATCGACTGCGCTGGTAGAATCGTCCAGAATAAGTATCTTCGGCTTTTTGAGCAGCGCTCTCGCTATGCACAAACGCTGCTTCTGTCCGCCGGAAACGTTTGTGCCGCCCTGCTCGATGTATGTATCATATTTATCGGGGAACTTCTCGATAAACTCATCTGCGCAGGCAAGCTTGCATACTCGTTTTATATCGTCGTCCGTTGCGTCGGGGTTACCCCATCTGAGGTTGTCTTTTATCGTGCCGGAGAAGAGTACATTCTTCTGCAGAACCATAGCAACATTGTTTCTCAGTGATTCGAGGTCATAGTCACGCACATCTGTGCCGCCTACAAGGACTCTGCCCTTTGTGGCGTCATAAAGTCTTGGGATAAGCTGAACAAGGCTTGACTTTGAAGAACCCGTACCGCCGATAACGCCGACTACCTCGCCCGACTTGATGTCAATGTCAATATCGCTGAGACAGTATTTATCAGTACCGTTATAGCTGAAAGACACGCCCTCAAACTTTACCGAACCGTCTTTAACTTCGGTGATCGGATCGTCGCCGTTGGTAAGATCGGACTTTTCGTCAAGTACTTCGCATATTCTTTCGGCAGAAGCCTTTGATATTACGATCGTCAGGAATATCATGGAAAGCAGCATCAGGCTTATAAGCATCTGCATGAGATAAGAGTACAGACTTGTGAGCTGACCCGTTGTAAGTCCGACGGCAGGATCGTTGCCCGAAGCTACGATAAACTTAGCCGACAGCCACGACAGGCAGATCATGCTTGAATAGATAACAAGCTGCATGACGGGCATATTGAATATGATTATTTTCTCTGCTTTCATGAAAAGCTTATATATCTCGCCCGAAACATCCTTGAACTTTTTGTCCTCGTGGTCTTCTCTTACAAATGTCTTTACTACTCTGATGCCGTGGAGATTTTCTCCTACAATATTGTTGAGCTTGTCGTACGTTTTGAACACCTTCTCAAAGATCGGGTGCGCATTGGAGAATATAATAAGGAAGGCAATAGCCAGTATCGGTATCGCAAGCAGATACATAAGAGATATAGTCTTGTTTATTCTGAATGCGCTTATCATACAGAATATAATCATTGCGGGGCTTCTGAAAGCCGTCCGCACGATCATCATGTATGAGTTCTGGACGTTGGTAACGTCGGTAGTCAGTCTTGTGACCAGGCTGGAAGTCGAAAATTTATCAATATTCGAGAAAGAGAATCCCTGAACGTTATAGAACATATCTTTTCTCAGATTTTTCGCAAATCCTGCGGCTGCCTTTGCGGCAAATGCGCCTGCCAGAGCGCCGCACAAAAGCGAAAACAGACACGCTGTCACAAGCTTTGCGCCCGTCAGCCAGATGAAAGACATATCGCCTTTGTTTATACCGAAGTCAATGAGGTCAGCCATAAGCTTCGGTATAATTACCTCAAGTATGACTTCTCCGATAACGGTTATTGGTGCAAGCAGCGACATCAGCCAGTATTCGCGTACGCAGCCTGCAAGTTTTTTTATCATACGCATCATTCCTTTTTAATTAAAAACTTACTTTTTTTCTATTTTGTCGAACAACTGCCGGATTACATCTGCGCAGTCGTCGGGTCTCTGGTCAAAGATAAAGTGATCTCCTCCCAAAAGCACCATCTCGCAGTTGCCCATTTTTTCTATATAAGGCTTGATAACCGTATCTCTCATATTCTGAGATTGTTCAAGTGTTATCGGTATAAGCGACTTGTCATAGTTTATCGGCTTCATACCGTTATTTACACGCTGTTCATTCATAAATTCAACGTGATTGAGAACATCTTCTTCCGTAGCAAATCCCGTGCCTGCGCAGACATATATTTTCGGAACATCGTTTTCTTTTATATGTTCGAAGGCAAAACGACCGTTTTCGTTTATAAGTTCGTTTTCCGATGCATTCGCATGATTTACGCCGTTACGTACGTTGAGAGCAAACGATATTTTCTGTTCTTCCTCTGTTCTTTCACCGGGGAGAGGAAAGACATAATGCGAGGATGCAAGTCTGAAAAATCCCATTTTACACAAAATCATATCTCTTGTATCTGCGGCAGGAGTAGGTATATCGTCCAGTTCAAAATCGGCGGTGATCTGTGAACCGTCAAAGAAAACGATTCCCTCTATCTCGTCGGGGTACTCGCTTACCCAGTATGTAGCGTATACTCCTCCGATGGAATGCGGAAGCAAAATATACGGTGCTTCTATTCCTGCGTTCTGCAAAGCCGCTCTGTAATCGCTTACTATCTGCTCGACTGTCTGAGTGTTCCTGTTATCGTCGCTGAGACCGTAGCCTGCTCTGTCAACGACAACGATCTGATTGTCGTCCTTAAAACGGTCGGTAACAGGCGTAAGGTGCATGCCGTAATTCATAACGCCGCCGCCCGCCAAAGCCACAAGTCTGTGCTTGCCTTCGGGATTGCCCGAAGTGTACACATTCAGAGAATAATCGCCCACAGATACCGGATTGTAATATCCCGCATCTTTAAGCATCTCAAACTCCTGCGCAAGCTTTATCTTGTTGAACGTAAAGACTGCGGCAACAAACAGAACGAACACGGCTAAGATTCCGAGAAGAATCCTTTTGATGACTTTTCCTTTGGCTGTTTTTTTGTTTGCTCATTTGATCCCTCTTTTCAATGGTTTTATAAATACCGCAGAAGTGTCTGCGGTTTTTTCTTGGATTATATTATAATTATACTCTGCAAAGCAGTTCGTCTGCGCTGTTAAGCACGGTAATGCCGTATTTCTTCAGAACGTCCGCGCCCTGATGACCCTTTGCGATCAGAACACAATCCGCGCCCACTTTTTGTGCCGTTTCAAAGTCGTGGTACATGTCGCCTATGAACAGTGTTTCGCCCGGCAAAAAACCGTTTTTCCTGCATACGGCAACTGCACGTTCGCTTTTATCGCCGCAGTCTATATCGTCCGAACCCGACATGAATTCAAAATATCCGTCAAGCCCGAATCCCCTGAGGCTGCTTTTCAGCCTGCTGCTCTCAAATCCCGATATTACACCCTGCCGGACTCCGCTGCGGCTGAGTTTTTTTATCATCTTTTTTACCTCGGGGAATACACCCGCTGCAGGGAAAAGCTTATCGTAATTATGCAGGAAACGCTTTGCGATCTCCGAAAAATCATAGCTGTCAAAATCGGGGAATATCTTCCTGTAAAAATTCACTATCGGCATTTCGCATTCTCTGAGATAAAAATCAATATCTATTTTCGGAAGCCCGTATGAATTGAGAACGATATTTTCGGCGTCTACGGCAAGCTGAGCATCGTCGATTATCGTGCCGTTATAATCCCAGATTATGTTCTTGTACTTCATTATACGCTTTGCTCCTCTGCATTTTCTGTGTTCTCGGTGTTTTCTTCGCTGTCTTCACACGGCACAAGACGTTTTTTGATAGACATGCCGTTGTAGTTTATCTTGAAACGCACCTTGCCTGTCATTGTCCTGTTACAGTTTTCACAGTACAGCACAGCGACGAACCCTCTGTTCCTCAGCACCCAGTTTTCTTTAATACTCATCGGGCGGCCGCACTTGTCGCATACAAAATTGAATTCTCCCTTGTTCACAAGCGGGTGGTTCATATCGGTAAGGTAATACGGCTTGAATGTCAGGCGGTAGTGAAGCTCGCTGCCTGTTTCTATGAATTCTTCGAGCTTTTCTTTGTTGTAAAGCCTTGCAAAAATATCCATCGACATACGTGCATCCTGCAGCGCTCTGTGAAGTACGACGTCTGTCAGATCAATGCCTACCTGTTCGGCCGCAGGGAGAAGACCGAGCTGCTGCCCTGCGTTGTAAATACCCAGCATCTCGGCGCAGTATCTCTGTATATCGACATACTTGCCGATAAAGCCTATATCGTCGGTTTTATTGTAATACTCGTTGTTTTCCATTATGGCAAGTATGTCACATGTTCCCCATGTCATAAGAATATCGTCCGGAGATAAAAACTTCCTGAACTTGCTGAACACGTGAGTGTAAGTATTTCCGTCGGCTGCAAGCTCCTCGTTGCTTATGTTGGTAAGCTCCTTGACCTTACCCGACAGCTTTTTGCCTACCTGCGGAGATACAAGCATTGAGAACGTACCGATTATATTAAAACTATCATCAAATCTGACCGCACCGAATTCGATGATCTCGCTGATAAATCCTTTTGATCTTTTGCTGTATGAGCTGTTCCACTCCAAATCAAGAATTACAAAATTCATTACTAAATTCTTACTCCTCAATCCCTGTTTTAAAAGTTATTTCTTGAACTGCTTTTTCATTCTCTGCTCCTTGCTGAGAATAGTCTTTCTTATTCTGATATTCTTCGGCGTAACCTCGACAAGCTCGTCCTCCGCAATAAACTCCAGACACTGATCAAGGCTCATAATGGTCGGGGGAGTAAGTTTCAGCGCTTCGTCCGAACCAGACGCACGTGTGTTTGTGATGTGCTTCTTCTTGCAGACATTCACCGTGATGTCCTCGCTCTTCGGGCTTACTCCGACTACCATACCCTCATACACGGGTACGCCCGGTCCTATGAACATACGTCCTCTGTCCTGAACCTGGAACAGTCCGTAGCCTGTGGAATCGCCTGTTTCGTGCGCGATAAGCGAACCCTGATGACGTGTGGCAATATCGCCCTTATACGGCTCGTAGCCGTCGAACACATGGTTCATGATGCCGTTGCCGTTTGTGTCTGTCAAAAACTCCGAACGGTAGCCCATAAGACCTCTTGCGGGTATCTTGTATTCGATATGCGTTGTGCCGCCGTCTCGTGTACCCATATCGATAAGCTCGGCTTTCCTTGAACCCAGCTTTTCCATAACTGCGCCTACATAATCTTCCGGTACTTCGATAATAAGGTACTCTATCGGCTCGCACGTAACGCCGTCTATTGTCTTGTAGATAACAGTCGGGCGTGATACCTGGAACTCATAGCCCTGACGTCTCATCTGCTCGATAAGTATAGACAGATGAAGCTCGCCTCTGCCCGATACTCTGAACGTATCTGCGGAGTCTGTTTCTTCGACACGCATTGCTACGTTTGTCTCTACCTCTTTGAAAAGCCTGTCGCGGATATTTCTCGATGTTACGAATTTACCGTCCTGACCGGCAAACGGGCTGTTGTTGACTAAGAACATCATGGAAACCGTAGGCTCGTCGATCTTGATAAACGGCAGCGGTTCGATACAATCCACCGAGCATGCCGTTTCTCCGATGTTGAGGTCTGCAATACCGCTTACCGCAACTATATCGCCGACAGTGGCGCTCTCTGCTTCCACTCTTTTGAGTCCTTCAAACTGATAGAGTTTTACGATCTTTGCATTTCTGACGCTGCCGTCCTTCTGGCAGAGCGCAACCTGCTGACCAATCTTTACTGTGCCTCTCTCGACTCTGCCTATGCCGATCCTGCCTATATAATCATCATAATCTATATTCGAGAACAAAAGCTGAAGCCCTGCGTCGAAGTCGCCCTCGGGTGCGGGGATCTCTTCGAGTATCTTATCGAACAGCGGCTTCATGTCTGTACCCGGTTCGTCGGGGTCAAGCGAAGCATAGCCGTCTCTGCCCGAAGCGTACACAACGGGGAATTCAAGCTGATCGTCGTCTGCGCCAAGCTCGATGAAAAGATCGAGCACTTCGTCGATTATCTCCGCAGGACGTGCGCCGGGACGGTCTATTTTATTTATTACAACAAGCGGTTTTTTGCCAAGACCGAGAGCTTTTTTCAGAACAAATCGTGTCTGCGGCATACAGCCCTCGAATGCGTCTACAAGCAGCAGAACGCCGTCTACCGTCATGAGGATACGCTCAACTTCGCCGCCGAAATCTGCGTGTCCGGGAGTGTCGACAATATTTATCTTTGTGCCGTTGTACATAACGGAGGTATTCTTTGAAAGTATCGTGATACCTCTCTCTCGCTCGAGGTCGCCGTTATCCATAACTCTTTCGGCAACCGTCTCGTTCTCACGGAACGTACCGCTCTGAAGCAGAAGCTGATCCACAAGCGTAGTCTTTCCGTGGTCAACGTGTGCGATTATCGCAACATTTCTAAGGTTTTCTCTCTTACCCACATTCCTTACCTCTTTTTCTTTATTATATATAATTTAACTTATAAATTATAGCATAAAACGCATTTGTTTTCAACGGTAAACAGGGGGTGATATTATTTTTGTCAAATAGTACAAAATGAATTTTTTTGCCTGTATAATTTTTGCAAAAGTATAATTGCCGCCGGGCGGCGAAGGACGATTTGCATTTCTTCGTTAATGATATTTCTGTTTTTTGCATGCGGTCGGATTTATTCTTTAGACGGGCAAAAGTTCAGGCGGCCTGCAAATGCAGACCGCCCGTACCGATATTATTAACGAGGGAATACTCAGTAATTATTATTCAACAATTTTACCGTAAATTTTTGCGCCGAACGACTCTTTCATATTTACATCGGGGTTGTTCTCACAATAAAGCTGCAGGGTACGAGTCTGAGTCGTTCCGTCTTTGAAGTGTACGGTAATGTATACTTTCATTTCATCGCTGTGCTGACCGAAATAATACACATATGCGTCTCTTTCGTATTCTCTGTACTCTGTTAAATCGTAATCTCTGAAAGCTCCTGTATTATTATCGTACCTATAATCGCTCTCTTTTCTGCCATCGGGCAGTTCTGTGTTTTCCTGAAAGCCTATCGAGATGATAACAGGCGGAACCAATTTTCCGAAAACAGCTGCGTTTTTCCTTGCTTCTTCTGTGTAAAAGCTGTCGGAGTCCGGTTGGTTTTCGTATTTCACGGTGTATTCCTTTGAGTAAGGATTTTGTGCCTGATGTGTCTCTCTGTAACGCCAATAGTTATCTTCGCCGTTTGACGCAACCATTCCTTTGATACCTTCCTGAAAAGGTGTTTGTTCAAAATTGATTTTGTCCGCATAATCCCAACTGAACACAAACTCCATAGATACATTATCCGAAACAGGCTTTACAGTATATGTCACGCTCTCTATGTCGTCACCTTCACAAAACAGCGGAAACTGAATACCCAATCCCGAATCGTGAGTTTGGTTAAACCGATAGTAACCGTGGAAACCTCCTGTTTGCCCGAATTGTTCTTCCTCGTACAGAAGCACCTTCGTGTCATACGACAGCTCCTGTGCGTTCGCCGTGAGTGTAAATGTGTTTTTTATCGGCTGAATGGCTGCGCCGAAATAATTCCCCGAAAAAACTGCGCCCATGCCCACCGCAAGCACAAGCAGCGCTGCAGCCGCCGTTTTGATGTTTATAAACCTGCTTGTCATAGAAACCACCCTTCCTTTTTCCCGTTGATTCCTCATTCTTTCAATGCCCTTGTTCAGAGCGCCGTCGGAGAGTTTAAGCTGCCCGACGGCTTTTGTGTATCTGTTTTCATTCATAGACATAACAATTCACCTCATCGTGTAAGTAAGTCTTTAAGCTTTTTTCTTGCCCTTGTCAGCCACGAGCTGACGGTATTCGGACTTTTGCCCATTATCCGTGATATTTCCTGTATTGTGTACCCTTCGTAATAATAAAGATATACCGCGTTTCGGTACTTTTCGGGCAGCTGCCAAAGCGCGTCGAAAACGTCGCTGTTGTCCTCGTACACCTGTTCGGACATTTCGGTCAGACTCTCCGTTTTTGTGTGCCACGGGGATCTGTGTATGTTGCGGCACTTGTTTATTGTCACCCTGATTATCCAGTGCTTGAGGTGCGGTTCTTCACGGGGTACGTCTTTTGATAATAAGGCAACGCATACTTCTCCGAACACGTCCTCTGCGTCCGCTTTGTTCTTCAGGTTCTGAAATGCTATGCGGTATATCATGTCCGCATATTGTCTGATGATTTTTTCTGTTCGTTCTTTGACGTCGGAAGAATCGGTCACTTATTATCACCCCCGTTTTTTAGTAATTGATTTGTTTTTTT
>CADBRK010000074.1 GCA_902797065.1 uncultured Ruminococcus sp. | reverse complement strand
TTCAATGCTATTGTAGATCAGGAAACAAACAAGCAGACAGCTGACCTTAAGGGCTTGCAGGGCGAGACATGGATCATATGCGATTCAAGCTATAAAACTCAGATCTTTACAGACCGAAATGAAGCTCTCAAAGCTTCGGGCAAGGATATTCCCGAATCGGATTTCGAGAAGCTCAAGCAGGAGTGTAAGGAAATCAAGCTCCTCGACACGGCAGGCTATTCGGCAGACAGCTATGCGGCAGCTATGGCAGTTGTAACAGAGGCTGATAAGCTCATCGCACAGGGCAAGAGTGAAGCAGACGCAGCTGAAGTAACGACTATGTATAAGAAGGTTGCTGCAGCTAAGCAGGCTCTTATCAGCGGCGAGAAGATCGACACGGCTTCCGACACATCAACAGAAACAAATACAGATACAAATACAGAAACAAACACCGAAACAAATACAGAAACAAACACAGAAACAAATACAGATACAAATACCGACACAAATACCGACACAAATACCGACACAAATACAGACACAAATTCAGATACAAATACGGATACGGGTACAGACACAACGGGCACAGACACAACAGACACGGATACAGTTGTTACACCCAACAAGGGCGACGTTAACAACGACGGCAAGGTATCGCTGAAGGATGCATCGCTTGTACAGAGAGCAGACGTAGGTCTTGAGACACTCAGTGCAGAGCAGCAGAAAGCAGCCGATATGAATAACGACGGCGCTGCAAACCTTAAGGATGCATATATTATCCAGTCGAAGGTAACCGCAAACTACAGTAAGTAATAATTCAATATTATTATTGACAGAATATTCGGGCGAGGGGCTTCGGGAAACCGGAGTCCTTTGCCGTTTGTTTTTCGAAAAAATACCGTGCATAACGATGACAAGTCGTATGCACGGTGCCTGATTGTCGGTGAGTTTTTTCAGATCAGGAAGATCAGAACGATCACGATGAATGAATACAGAAGATTTTTGTTTGTAAACAGATAAGCCATGCCAAACATCAATGCGAGTATGATATAGCATATGCCGATCAAAATGCTGCCTTGCGTAAATATGTGAGATGCGCCCCATGTAAGCGCGAGAATGATACCTCCGAACGGAATGACACGGATCTTGAAGATCATCACGCACCATTCCTGAAGGAGAGCGATCGTTATAGCGATCAGAAATACTTCAAAGAAATAATAGATATACTGAAAAATAAACTGAAACCATCCCGAATTCAGGAAGTCGAGCTGAACTTTCCAGCCGCCGTAGATTTTGATTTTCAGAAATACCGATGCGGCTATGAGAAGTACACACGCTGCGATGCCCTTTGTTTCGGGTTTGGTTTTTCTTTTTGAAATATCAAACGCATACATTCGTACAGCTGCATAGAACATCATTAATCCTATCAGTCCCCACAATACGCAGATAATTATCCAGTGCATGATGCTTTCGGTGATAGTAAAGCTGTAATAATGCTTGCCGTACAGAAGCTGCTCCGACTGCAGGATCAGATATTCCGCCAGAAAACCAAGAAGGCATATTACTCCCATCATAAAAAACGAAGAGGGCTTGATCTTGTATTGTTTCGCCATTATAAACCGCCTTTCTGTTTAGTCCGAGTAAAAAAGTGCGCTGTTTGTGCAAGTATAACATAAAAATGAGAAGATGTCTATTGTTAAAATAATGGTTTTAATGACGTTTATTTGTCGTTTTTTGAAATATGTTACATAGAATTGATAGAGTGTATAAAAACAACAAAAAGAAGGCATACATTTCTTTATGAAAAATTTAAAAATTCTATTTACATTTATTTTAATATTGTGATATAATAGTAACAGTTGAATTGCATCTCTATTTCGACTTGAAAAATTATTCAGGAGGATAATATAAATGGAAAAATTAACAAGTGAAGAAATATCAAGCAAAACTATAATCTATACTATACTGAAAGCGGCAATGCCCGTTGCAGAGATGATAGTATCGATCATAGCAATGGCTGTAATCAGCAAGGTGTTTAAAGACGGTTTTAATATCATCGGTGCAGCTATCTGGCTCGTGATAACCGTTGTTGCTGCGTTTGCTATCGATTTTCTTGTGGGGTATAAATTCCGTGCCGCTCACGCTGCCGCAGTAATGGATGCCGTTACCGTAGGAATGATCTCGGAGGATATGCAGAGTACCGCAAACGAACTTGTACAGTTCAGATTCCCTTCATGCAATGAGTACCTCGGTTACAGGCTTAAGGTTGTCGGCGCATTGGGTCAGCTTCAAAAGAAGGTAAACACATTTGCGGAGCACAGAATGAACCACCCTGTATTCGGCAAACTTATCTCATTTGCGCAGACATTCATTGGTATGGCTTTGAGTTTCACATACGATCTTATTCTTGCTTATACATTCTGGCGTGACGGTAAACCTCTTCACACAAGCGCTTCCGATGCCCTCGCTATATATTATTACAGATGGACGAGTATTGTTGACGGCATCATAAAGGTTGCTCTCATGCTTATGGGTATTGTAGCTGCTGCATTTTTTGTAGTGTTTGCATTTACTGCTCCTGTGTTTACCCAGTCATTCGGAAGCATTCTTGCAGGCGGTCTTATGGCTGCCGGATGCGGTGTGTTTGCTGCCCGTGCGGTTAAGGTATTCTTTGAGAGCAGCTATATGATCAAATGTATGCCTGCATATCTGGAAGAGGCAAAGTATCTTGAACTCAACGACGAAGAGTACGGTGTCGTTTGCAGAGCAAGCAGTAAATTCAGAAAGATCTATGCTATCGCTGCGCGCGAGCCTAAGGATGCTCCCGCTCCCGCCGCTGCTCAGAACAGAAACGAGTAAATATAACAAAGAAAAGTTTCTTTTTCATGTTCTCCTTTCATAATTATTCCCGGCAGAGAAGTCTGTCGGGAATAAAACTTTTTTTCATGAGATCGCTGTCTGTTGAGTACAAAAAAGAACTGATATTTTTTTATTAATCCCCCAAAAAACTCTTGACAACAGATTGCGGTAATGATATAATACGAAAAGACAATAAAGCAAGGCGTTAATCGCTTTCACCTGTGGGGTGTCGTCTGCACGGGTCAATATTTGCAGAGTGTTCGCATATGATTATATATAGCGGAGTTTTGCATTGTTGTGCGGCAGACGAGTTATACGTCTGCATTTTTTATTGATATATCGGTTACGGAGGTGCTTAACATTAGCAATAAGGAACTTCTCATAAATGAGGAAATTCGAGAGAAAGAGCTGAGAGTTATAGGCTCGGACGGCTCACAGTTGGGTATTATGTCGTCTGTACAGGCATTGAAGCTTGCGGGAGAGAGTAATCTGGATCTGGTGATGATCTCGCCGAACGCAGTGCCGCCTGTATGTAAGATAATGGACTACGGCAAATACCGCTTTGAACAGGCAAGAAGAGAAAAGGAAAAAAGGAAAAATCAAAAGATCGTTGATATTAAAGAGGTAAGACTGTCTTTGAATATCGATACACATGATTTTAATACGAAGCTTAACCATGCGTTAAAGTTCCTTTCCAAGGGCGATAAGGTTAAGGTATCTGTAAAGTTCCGCGGCAGAGAACTGGGTCACCCGGAGCTCGGCATGGAGATCATGAACAGATTCTCCGAGGCTTGTGCAGAAGCGGCTGTAGTTGAGAAACAGCCGAAGCTCGAAGGTCGCAATATGCTTATGTTCCTTGCACCGAAGCCGACGAAGTGAAATATTTAAGGAGGATAAAATTATGCCAAAGATCAAGACACACAGTGGTGCTAAGAAGCGTTTTAAGCTTTCTAAGAACGGTAAGGTAATTCGTGCCCACGCTAACAAAAGACATATTCTTAACAAGAAGACAACAAAGCGTAAGAGAGGTCTCAGACAGACTACTGTTGCAGATAAGACAAATGTTGCACAGGTTAAGAGACTTATTCCTTATAAGTAATTTGTATTTTCAGAGAACAACCAAAACGGAGGTAATATAAATGGCACGTGTTAAGGGTGCGATGATGACTCGCAAAAGAAGAAAAAAGACATTAAAGCTTGCTAAGGGTTACTGGGGCGCAAAGAGCAAGCACTTTAAGATGGCTAAGCAGGCTGTCAATAAGTCCGGCAACTACGCTTATATCGGACGTAAGCAGAGAAAGAGAGATTTCAGAAGACTTTGGATCGCTCGTATCAATGCTGCATGCAAGCTTAATGACACGAACTACTCTACATTTATGAACGGACTCAAAAAGGCCGGCATCACTCTGAACCGTAAAATGCTCTCCGAGATCGCTATCGCCGATCCCAAGGCTTTTACAAGTCTTGTAGAGCAGGCTAAAAAGGCTCTTTAATAGCATGATTTGTTTAAGCACCCGAGGCAGCTTACCTTGGGTGCTGTTTTCAAGTTTGTGATGTTTTAATTCAGAGGTTGATTATGAAGACTGAATTTACTCTAAAAAAGGCTGAATCAAAGGATTCAAAATACAGTTCCCCGATGATTACAATGCTTTCGGCAGTGGCGGGAATGCTCGCTTTCGGCGGCATGATATGCTTGTGTGCCGTGCTTCTGACACGGATGTCGGGCGGCGATGTAAACGCAAAGTTCTTCACTGCTTCGTTTGCGGTTACGATAGTCGGTTCGGTAATGTTTATGCTGCTCTCCTTTTTGTACCGGATGGGTAAGAAAGAGTATTTTAAACAAAGGAAAGAAATGTATGCGTCCGCGCGCAGACTGACAGGCAAGGTCACAGGCGTGACTAAATATGTCAGGCATGTCAAATATATGAAAGAAACTTTTGACGAAACACTGTGGCGCTTTAAGATAACCTATGAGTACGGCGGAGAAGAAAAAACCGCTATGAGCGATAAATATCTAAATGATATTTCCAAGGTGTTAAAAAGCGATAAGGTCAGCGTGCTGATCCTCAGCGACGGTACGACTGCTTTCAGGAATTATCAGTTAAGAAGTACCGAAGAAGACCCCTGCATTCAGCTTGAAACAGAGGTAATTGAACAGGATGCGGAAGTATGATCACGAGTAAAGATAACGATATTGTCAGGAATGCGGCTAAGCTGCTTAAAAGCTCTAAACACAGAAAAACGGCTCGGCAGTTTACGGCAGAGGGCGTACGCTTATGCCGTGACGGAGTAAGGTCGGGATATAAGCCCGCCTTGTTTTTGTATACCTGTGACGCCGTGGGGAAATATAAAGATGCCTATGACGAGATAATCGCTGTATCGGAGAGATCGTTTGAGGTCTCCCGGGCTGTTTTTGAACGTATCAGCGATACAAAATCGCCGCAGGGCTTTTTTTGTGTGTTTAATATACTTGACAAAAATAAAAAAATGTATAGAATAGATAATCAGAATACTTATATTGGTCTGGAGAACATTCAGGATCCTTCCAATATGGGTACTATACTCCGAACCGCAGAGGCGCTCGGTATAGACGGCGTTATATTATCGGGGGATTGCTGCGATGTATATTCGCCGAAGGTCGTCAGAGGGAGTATGGGCGCTGTGTTCAGGTTACCGTTTACGATAAAAGAGAATTTCGGTGAATACCTGCGTGAACTTCTGTCACAGGGTGTTTCTGTTTACGGTTCTACTCCTTATGACGCCGAAGATATTACAAACGTTAAGTTCACGGGCGGAGTCATGCTTATCGGCAACGAGGGCGCAGGGCTGACCCAAGAGACACTGGCTTTATGTACAGCAAAGGTCAGAATACCGATGAGGGGACGCGCGGAGTCGCTCAATGCAGCTGCGGCGGCAGGCATATTGATGTGGGAGATGCTGAGATGATCTATGAATAATCAAACGATATATTGGGTCTGGCTTCAACAGGTGTGCGGATACGGAAGCAGTAAGATCTCAAAGGTCCGTAAACGCTATACATTTGCCGAGGATTTTTACAAAGCTCCGTACGAAGAAAAAATGCTGTGCTTTGACGGAAAAGAAGATGCGCTGAATTTCCGTGATGTGTTTGACCGCAAGCTGTATAACGCCGAAAAGATAATCCGCTATTGTCGGGATAATGATATTGAGATCGTAGTGCCCGGCGACGAGAATTACCCCGAGCTTTTGCTGCCGCTGCCGAACCTTCCTGCCGCACTCTATGTGAAGGGCGACGTTAACCTGTTTGACAAAAACCGCTGTATCGGAATCGTCGGGACAAGACATCCGTCGCATTACGGCGAATTTATGGCAAAGAATATTGCTGAGGGACTCGCCGCGCATGATTTTACGTTAGTCAGCGGCGGTGCAATAGGGATCGATACCATAGTGCATAAAGCAGCATTGGAAGCAAAAGGGAAAACCATATGTGTGCTGGGCTGCGGAATAGGATTTAATTATCTGAAGAATAATAAAAAAATGTATGAAGAAATCGTATACAGCGGCGCACTTGTATCTGAATATGTTCCGCTGCACCCTACGGGAAAGCTGACGTTCAGACTGCGTGACAGACTGATAAGCGGTATCTCCGACAGTGTTGTTGTTGTCGAAGCGGGAAAGAAAAGCGGTTCTCTGATTACGGCGGAATATGCTCTGAAGCAAAACCGAAAGCTGTATGCTTTGCGCAAGCCCGACGGGAGTGTTTTATCTCCCGGAGCGGAAGAAGCTATAAAAAGGGGTGCGGAGCCGATATGCCTGAGTGAGGATATTGTTCTTCAGCCCGAAAAAGATTATAACAAGGAGTATGAAGAATACAAAGCGAAGTATATCAAAGATGTCTATGAGAATCATCTGTTTTCTTTGGACTTTGAAGATATTGTTTCAAAACGGTTGGGGTTTACTTTTCCCGATAAAGAGCAAAAGACTGTCCATAGCGGCGAGAGTACCGCAAAGACTGATAAAAGCAATTCTGTAAGCGAGTCCGGAAAGAAATCGCCAGTTCGCACCAAAAAGAAAAGCGATAAGAAAAACGACGATCAAAAAGGACCCGAGGTTCGTGTACAGAGGTCGACAGTTGATAAAGATATGCTTGACGCATTGACGGATACTGCAAAGACGGTGTACCGTTCAATGCCCGAAAAGCAGACCGACGCCGATGAATTATCCTGCATGACGGGTCTGAGTATTTCGGATGTGAACAGCGCGCTGACCGAGCTTGAGATCTTCGGTCTGGTATCGTCTTGTCAGGGAAATTTGTATCTGAAGATGTGAATATAAATGTAATGTTTTAAAAAAAGAGAATTATACCTTAGGGAGACACTGATTAAATCGAGTGCCGAAGTTGCGCCGTCAGATTTTCAGGCAGGCGAACGCCTGCAGGTATTACGCGTTAATAATAATATCTGTTTTCTGCTTTGAAGCTCGCGCCCTGCTTTGTCACATGACGCAGGATATTAAAGTTAGATTTATTATTTGTTAGTGTGCGAAATGCTTGCGGGTGCTTACCCGCCTGACGTATTTCAAAGATTTTGAGGGCAATTTGACGAAAAGATGCAAGCAAATTTGGTGCTCAGTCCGCAGGACGTGATTTATTCAGTGGTTCCCTTAGTGGTGGAGGTTATTAAATGTCCGATTTAGTTATAGTGGAGTCGCCGTCAAAGGCACATACGATACAGAAATACTTAGGCAGCGGTTATAAAGTCCTTGCCTCGAAGGGGCATGTGAGAGATCTGCCCGAGAAGCGTCTCAGCGTAGATATTAAGCATGATTTTGCGCCCAAGTATGAAATAATGAAGGATAAAGAAAAGCTTATCGCCGAGTTGAAGGACGCGGTCGAGAAGTGCGACAATGTGTATCTTGCGACCGACCCCGATCGTGAGGGCGAGGCTATATCATGGCACCTTGCATATATTCTCGGACTCCCGCTCGACAGCAAGAACAGAGTGGAATTCAACGAGATAACCAAAACAGGCGTTGCGAACGGTATGTCAAACCCCAGGAGCATAGACATTGACCTTGTTAATGCCCAGCAGGCGAGACGTATCCTTGACAGACTTGTGGGATATAAGCTCAGCCCGTTTATTTCTCAGAAGATCAGACGCGGTCTTTCCGCAGGGCGTGTACAGTCCGTTGCGCTGAGGATAATCGTAGACCGTGAAAACGAGATCAGGGCGTTTGTACCCGAGGAATACTGGACGATCGACGGAAAGTTTGTTCCCAAAGGCGGAAGGAAGGCGTTCCCGGCGTCGCTGTATGCGTATAACGGCAAAAAGCTGAAGATCACAAACAAAGAGCAGTCTGATAAGATAATGGCAGACCTGGAGAATGCGGAATTTACCGTCGCAAGTGTGAAGCACGGTACAAGGAAACGTCAGCCCGCGCCGCCGTTTATTACGTCTACGCTGCAGCAGGACGCTTCACGTAAGCTGGGATTTCAGTCCAAGCGTACAATGAAAGTGGCACAGGAACTGTATGAGGGCGTTACGGTCGACGGAATAGGCGCTGTCGGTCTTATCACTTACATGAGAACAGACTCTCTGAGAATATCTCAGGACGCGCTTAATGACGCAAAAGCATATATAGAGAGCAAGTGGGGAGAAAAGTATCTCCCGAATAAGCCGAGAGTGTTCAAATCAAGGAGCAACGCCCAGGACGGACACGAGGCTATACGCCCCACTACGATTAATCTGTCGCCCGATTCGATAAAGAAGAATCTTACCTCAGATCAGTATAAGCTGTATAAGCTGATCTGGGAGCGTTTTATAGCTTCGCAGATGGCAGAGTGTATTCACAAGACAACTCAGGCGGACATCGAAGGGAACGGCTATACTTTCAAAGCGAGCGGTTACAGGGTGGATTTCGACGGATTTACGGTTCTGTATGTCGAAGGAAAGGATACCGAGGACGAGAAGGAGACTCAGCTGCCTGCGCTGGAGGCGGGCATGTCGGTAAAAGCAAAAGAGATAGTGCCGAATCAGCACTTTACACAGCCGCCCGCACGATATACCGAGGCTTCGCTGATAAAGGCGCTCGAAGAAAACGGCATAGGCAGACCGTCGACGTACTCCGCAACCATCACTACTATTGTGAGCCGAAATTACGTCAGACGAGAAGCGAAAACTCTCTACCCGACAGAGCTTGGAGAGGTCATCACAAAGCTTATGAAAGAGCGTTTCCCGAAGATCGTGAATGTAAAGTTTACGGCTCAGATGGAAAACGAACTTGACGAGGTAGAACACGGTAACGAGCAGTGGGTTCAGCTGCTGCACGGATTTTACGGCGATTTTGAGGAAACACTCAAAAAAGCAAAGGAAGATATGGAAGGTCAGAAGTATGACCTTGAAGAAGATAAAACAGATTATATCTGCGAGAACTGCGGTAAGCCCATGGTTTACAAATACGGCAGATACGGCAAGTTTATCGCATGCTCGGGGTATCCCGAATGCAAGACAGTTAAAAAGTTTGTAGAGAAGCTTGACGTTCCATGTCCGCAGTGCGGAGGCTAT
>CADBRK010000073.1 GCA_902797065.1 uncultured Ruminococcus sp. | reverse complement strand
TTAATGGCAAAGAATAAATAATATAATATATTAAGGAGTGTAATGTTATGATAGCTTTAGGTGCAGATCACGGTGGTTTTTGTCTGAAAGAGGCAATAATCGAATATCTGAAAAAGAACGGTATCGAGTATAAAGACTACGGCTGTTACAGCGAGGAGTCCGTCGATTATGCCGTATACGCAAAGAAGGTTGCAGACGCAGTTGCGGGAGGAGAAGCAGAAAAGGGTATTCTTTGCTGCGGTACGGGTATCGGTATCTCGATCGCCGCAAATAAAGTGAAGGGTATTCGCGCCGCTGTTGTAACGAATGAGTTCTGTGCAGAGATGACGCGCAGACATAACGACGCCAATATTCTTGCGATGGGCGGCAGGGTAATTTCTCCCGAAACGGCTGTGAAGCTTACGGATATTTTCCTGAACACAGAGTTTGAGGGCGGCAGACACGAGAGAAGGATCGCTCAGATCGCAAAGATCGAGAACGGAGAAGATTTATAATATATCGGAGGTATATGATATGAAGAAGAATTTGTTTTTTAAAATAGCTTTCTGTACGCTTGCGGCGTCGTTCGCAGTTTCTTTCACTGCGTGTGATATGAGTACTATAGTCAAGCCGGACAACAACAACGGCGGTATCACAGCATCATCTGCGGATACTGCGCCTGCAGAGAATACGGGCAATAAAGACCCCGATAAGGCAAAATCTTTGAAGGAGTATATTATTCTCTGTTTCGGTCCTATCACGGACGATTACACCGAATCCGTAAGTTCCGACGGTTCTGTCTTTGCTATAGCCGAGGATAAGGAATACGGTTTTATGTATAATGTTAAGCTTGATAAAGACCAGCCGTATTCGGAGTGTTATTCAAGCTTTGCGAACATGTATGAAGGGTATATTCAGCAGCAGGAGGATGAATATATTGATTCACTCGTGGACGGTTTTAACGACACCGTAGAGTTTAATTTCTTTGACTCCGAGTTTATTCTCGCCGAGTTTTCCCTTACCGACGCTTCAAAGGCGCCCGAGCTTACGGAAAAGCTTGCGCAAGTGTACGAAAAATACGACGACCGTCATTTCTTCGACGAGTATATCATCACTGCAAGAGATAAAAGCGGCGCGCTTATCGGCTCATACGCATTGGGCAGAGGCTATGAGGCAGCGGACGAATAAAATATAGTAATAATCCGGCTACGGAGAGCGGTAAGAATGCCGCTCTCTTTTTGCAGACAAAAAATCACCTCACAAAGGAAGTAAAGTCCCTTGTGAGGTTTTCTTTGTTTTTACTCAAGCTCGAATGCGCCCGTGTAGAGTTGGTAATACTTGCCCTTCTGAGCTATAAGCTGCTCGTGGCTGCCCTTCTCGATGATCCTGCCCGCTTCGAGTACCATAATGACGTCGGAATTCTTAACGGTAGAAAGTCTGTGTGCAATTACAAATACCGTTCTGCCGTGCATGAGCGAATCCATACCCTTTGTTACAAGCATTTCGGTTCTTGTATCTATTGAAGATGTAGCCTCGTCGAGTATCATTACGGGTGGGTCTGCTACTGCCGCCCTTGCGATGGACAAAAGCTGTCTTTGTCCCTGTGAAAGGCTGCCGCCCGTGCCGTCGATCATGGTATCGTAGCCATCGGGCAGTCTTGTGATGAAATCATGCGCATTTGCAAGCTTTGCGGCTGCAATGCACTCTTCGTCCGTTGCGTCAAGCTTACCGTAGCGGATATTGTCCATAATGCTTCCGGTGAAAAGATTGGTTTCCTGAAGAACCACGCCGAGCGATCTCCTCAGATCGTCTTTCTTAATCTTGTTGATGTTGATCCCGTCGTAACGTATCTTGCCGTCCGCAATATCATAAAATCTGTTGATAAGGTTTGTGATAGTTGTCTTTCCTGCGCCTGTTGCGCCTACAAAAGCGATCTTGTGACCGGGTTCTGCGAAGATCGAAACATTGTGCAGAACGATCTTTTCGGGAACATACCCGAAATCGACGTCAAACAGACGAACGTCGCCTTTCAGCTCGGTATAGGTAGTCGTGCCGTCGCCGTGGGGGTGTTTCCATGCCCAGAGTCCTGTTCTCTCGTCACATTCCTTAAGCTCGCCGTTTTCATGCTTGGCGTTTACAAGAGTAACATAACCGTCGTCCGACTCGCTTTCCTCGTCCATGAGAGAGAATATTCTCTGTGCGCCTGCAAGCGCCATAACGATCGAGTTTATCTGCTGAGATACGTTGCCAACGGGTCCGGAGAAACTCTTTGAAAGCTGGAGGAAAGACACGATCGCGCCGACTGTGAAAGCGCCGCCGCCCGACAGCGAGATAAATGCGCCGACTATTGCAAGTACGGCATACTGCAGGTTGCCGATGTTCATCATGATAGGCATAAGCATATTTGCGTACTTATTGGCATTGTATGATGAATCGAACAATTCGTCGTTGAGCTTGTCGAAATCCTCTTTTGTTTTGTCCTCGTGGCAGAAAACCTTGATAACCTTTTGTCCGGTTATCATTTCTTCGATATAGCCGTTGACCTTGCCGAGTGACTGCTGCTGGGCGATAAAGTATTTTCCGCTGTTTCCGCCGACGATCTTTACAACAAGGAACTGAACCACACAAAACAGAAGTACCACGCCCGTAAGATAAGGACTTGTGTAAACCATTCCGCAGAACACCGCTATGATGGTAATGATCGAGTTGAACACCTGCGGGATACTCTGAGAGATCATCTGCCTGAGAGTGTCGGTGTCGTTGGTGTAGTAGCTCATTATATCGCCGTGTGTATGCGTATCGAAATACCGTATCGGCAAAGTCTGCATATGCTCGAACATATCGTCACGCACACGCTT
>CADBRK010000072.1 GCA_902797065.1 uncultured Ruminococcus sp. | reverse complement strand
ATTAAACGAGGAGCTAAGCTCCAACAAGCTCGCTTGATTGGAGCGAGCGACGACGTCAACAAACGTCGTGGAGCTTTAGCTCCTGCGTCCGTCGGTGGGGGATTTAAACCCGCCACCGACGGACGTATGGAACCCGCCGCCTACAGAGGCGGGGGACATCGACGTTTGTTATATATAAACCATAAATCTGTGATTTCCAAATTGAAATTTCCAAAAGGATTTGAAATTATGAATCATAAAGAAAAGGCTTTGGATTATTTTGGCAGAAAGTTCCATTGCTCACAGGCGGTATTAGCTGCGTTTGCCGATGAGTGTGGACTGACAGAAAAACAAGCATTAAAGCTTGGAGCATGCTTCGGAAGCGGTATGCGTAAAGGTGAAGTATGCGGCGCTTGTGCAGGTGCTCTGATGGTCTTGGGAGCATTATACGGACAATATGATAAATCGGATCATCTAAGCAGATTGACAGCGAACGAAGTAAACGATAAAATGATGAATCGATTTGCCGAAAAATCAGGTTCATATATGTGCAATGACCTATTGAATTGTGATATATCCACAAAAGAAGGAGTGGAGTATGCAATTGACAAAAAATTATTTACCGAGTTTTGTCCGCAAATGGTTGCGAATGCAGTTGATTTGTTGGAACAAATAATTGCAGAGCAATCATAAAGGCAAATAGATCAAGGTTATTACAACAGGATATAAAAATAAGCCCGAAACCGTTTTTTAAACTTAGTTCGGGCTTATTACTTTTTAAATTATATTTTTCCGTTTATTACAAGAATAAAAAGTACACAGGCAGCAAGCAGAACCAGTGCCGAGATCATTACAATAGGTGTGATCGCAGAAGCTTTCTTCCCTTCCTGGTTTTTCTGCATCTGATTCTCACTTTTCGGCAAAAGCTTTGCTTTCCTGAGTGCTGTAACAACAGTTTTGTATAAAAACAGAGTAAGAGAAGCATTTATCGTACCTTTGAGCAGATTAAACGGCAGAAATACCGTCGGCAGCATGGGGACGATTATCGCTCTGTCCATACCGGTGTATATCGGCGTGATAAGATAATTCCATAGTATCATCATTGCCGTCATCGAGATCACACCGAGGATCAGACCTACCACGGCATTTTTCAGCTTCGGCTTTCGGTAATAGAAAATGGTTGATACCGTTACAAACACACCGGTTGACAATACATTCATCAGCAGACCTATAACGCCCGTGGAACTGATCGTTACCATCTCTACAAGACATACCGCCGCAGTCATTATAAGAGCCGCTGCAGGACCGAATATGAATCCGCCTATCGCTATCACTGCGTCCTTCGGATCAAGGCTCAGATAAGGCGCAGAGGGCATTACGGGGATACTGTGCATAAGCATCGTCGATACAAATGCGACTGCGCAAAGCATACCCATAACAGCGAGCTTCTGCACATTGGTTGTTGACTTTGAATTTTTACTCATAATAAAACTCCTTTCCGATAAAGCGCCGACCTAAGAATTATAGGCGCCGTTACTGCGGAGCAGGGAGCATGTATAAATAAACAAAGCCCCTATGAAACGATCACAGGGGGCATGTGTTCAAAATATACCAAACCTCTCTCATCCGGACTATACCGTCGGCACAGGAATCTCACCTGTTCAGCCATATACTATGGCTCACGGGCTTCCGATAGATCGGTTACCGTCGGTGGGGAATCTCACCCCGCCCCGAAGTTTCTGTCAATATTATACTATTGATTATCGTTTTTGTCAATGCAGGAAATTGTTCTTTTCGGGGTACTATATGTAGTGACATTTACGCATGTCCGCCCGTGCCGTCTCAAGCCGATTATAACATGATTTTCCTGCTTTTCGTATCTTCCGATAGAGAGGATTCTTTGCCGTATACAGCTCGGCAGCTACTATATATAGTAGTATTTAGAATTTTACCCACAAAATGTAGTGTTTTATTGTTAAAGCCGCCAAAAATATGATAATACGACTTTTATTGCGTTTTTGGCACTTGACATATTAGATTTAATAAGCTATACTTAATCTTACTCACCCCAATCAAGGGAACTAAACGCAAAAAAACATGAATATTATTCACAAAGATTATTTTTTATGGGGGCAAAAAAATGATAAATGCTATTGTAAAACGTGACGGCAGAACAGTACATTTTGATAAAGAAAAAATTGTTACTGCGATCTTTAAGGCAGCTTCCGCTATCGGCGGTAAAGACCGAGAGGTTGCCGACGAACTTGCCGATCAGGTTATCGAATACCTTGAAACAGAGCTTGGCGAGGGCTGTGTCCCCAGCGTTGAGCATGTTCAGGACGTCGTAGAAAAAATTCTCATCGAGAACGGGCACGCTCGCACAGCAAAAGAGTATATTCTCTACAGAGCGGAACGCACAAGAATGCGTACAATGAACACAAAGCTTATGCGTATCTATGAGGATCTCACATTCAAATCCGCCAGAGATAACGATATTAAAAGAGAGAATGCAAATATCGACGGCGATACCGCGATGGGAACTATGCTAAAATACGGTTCGGAAGGCGCAAAGCAGTTCTACGAAATGTATATTCTGAAACCCGAACACGCAAAAGCTCATGCGTCTGGAGATATACATATCCATGATCTCGATTTTCTTACGCTTACAACCACATGCTGTCAGATAGATATAGAAAAACTCTTCAACAACGGGTTCTGCACGGGACACGGA
This sequence comes from uncultured Ruminococcus sp., assembly GCA_902797065.1. Classification (GTDB taxonomy): domain Bacteria; phylum Bacillota; class Clostridia; order Oscillospirales; family Acutalibacteraceae; genus RUG592. Next base: position 281 of record CADBRK010000072.1, on the reverse strand, counting down.
TTTTTAAGAGAGCCTAACGATATTGCAAGCTACAGTGCGCTTGCCTGCATAGCAATCCAGTCAAATCAGAACGATCAGCACGGCGGTCAGAGTATCCCCAATTTCGATTACGGAATGTCTAAGGGCGTTGCAAAGACATACAGACGCATATACCGTCAGAACCTTGCACGCGCCGTAGAGCTTCTCTGTGACGACGAGAACGCACAGGATACAGCCTTCGCACTTGCCGATACTGCGGAAAAAGAAAGCGGCTGTGTTCCTTCTCTCAACGACGGCGAGGT
>CADBRK010000071.1 GCA_902797065.1 uncultured Ruminococcus sp. | reverse complement strand
TTTGCGTATAGTGCGTAAGATGCGTAAGGTTTTTATATAAGTGTGTATAGAAAATTAAAAATATAAAAGGGTTTATAAAAACCCTACAAACCATACGCATTTAGTAAAACCATACGCACGAACTATGTCGCGAGCTTTGAAGCAAGAATAATGTTGAATTACGTACGCGTAATACCTGCAGGCGTTCGCCTGCCAAACCATACGCATTTAGTAAAACCATACGCACGAACTATGCCGCGAGCTTTGAAGCAAGAATAATGTTGAATTACGTACGCGTAATACCTGCAGGCGTTCGCCTGCCCATACACTTTTCGGTAAACCATACACAGAACTATGCCGCGTGTTTAAAAGTAAGAAAATCAAAAACTTAGTACGCGAAACGCCCGTCACCGCATGGTGACCAAAGTTCATAAAAAGTTTTAATTTTGTGTATTAACAAATCGTAATAAATGTAATATAATAGTAACAGCATAAACAATGGAGCGATGAACGGTTTTTGCCTTCTTTCTGTTTATCGTGATTGCTTTGTGCGAGACTGTATCATAATAGGAAATGCGACGAGCGGGAGAAGTAGGAACGTACGAGCGGACAGAGAAGAAGTACCACAGGCTGAAAGTACTTCGCACAAACGGCTTTCCGAAATGCACCCGTGAGCACAGGAGAGGAACTTATAGTATTCTCCTGCGTGCGGCTTACGTTACAAAGCCTGCGAGGGCAGATTTATTCTGCTGAAGATGGGTGGAACCACGGCAGTGCCGTCCCGTTGCGGGATGGTGCTGCTTTTTGTTTACTATTTTTTATAAAGGGTGATAGATATGAAGATTTTCAACACACTAACAAGGCAAAAAGAGGAGCTTGTACCGATAAATGAAGGCGAGGTTCGCATTTATGCCTGCGGACCCACGGTGTACAATTATATACATATAGGCAACTCACGCCCGATCTGTGTATTCGATACGCTCAGACGATACCTTGAATACAGAGGCTATAAAGTAATATTCGTGCAGAATTTTACGGATATTGACGACAAGATCATCAACCGAGCGAACGAAGAGGGTACGGACTATATGACCGTATCGGAAAAGTATATTGCCGAATATAAAACAGATGCAAAGGGGCTTAACGTGAGGGAGGCTACCGTACACCCGAGAGCAACCGAAAATATAGATGAGATAATCTCTATAGTTTCTGCGCTTGTCGAGAAGGGCTACGCTTACAGAGCCGAGAACGGAGATGTGTATTTCAGAACAAATAAGTTCGATGAATACGGCAAGCTCAGCCATCAGCCGCTTGACGATCTGAAAGCGGGAGCGAGAATTTCCGTAGGCGAAATAAAAGAGGACCCGATGGATTTCGCCGTCTGGAAAGCCGCAAAGCCCGGCGAGCCGTTCTGGGATTCCCCGTGGAGCAAGGGCAGACCCGGCTGGCATATCGAGTGTTCCGCTATGGCAAGAAGATTCCTCGGTAAAACCATTGATATACACTGCGGCGGTCAGGACCTTGTGTTCCCGCATCATGAGAACGAGATCGCACAGAGCGAATGCTGCAACGGCGTTCCGTTTGCGCACTACTGGATGCACAACGGTTATATCAACGTAAACAACGAGAAGATGTCAAAGTCTAAGGGCAACTTCTTTACAACAAGGGACGTGGCAAAGGAATACGGCTATGAGCCTATCAGATACCTTATGCTGTCGTCGCATTACAGAAGCCCCATCAATTACAGCATAGAAGTGATCGAGCAGTGCAAAGCCGCTTTGGAGCGTCTGTATAACTGCCGTGACAACATACGCTTTATGCTCGAAAAATCACAGGGCAGCATGACGGATACCGAAAAAGCTGTCGCAGACGGCTTTGCAAAGTACAGAGAAAGATTTATCGAGGTCATGGACGATGACCTCAATACAGCCGACGCTATTTCCGTACTCTTTGAATTGGTGCGTGAGATAAACACGGCTTTGACAGGCGAACCGTCGAAGGAGTTTGTAAAGGCAGCCGAGGATATTTTCACGGAGCTTACGAACGTACTCGGTCTTGTGTATGTCGAGAAAGAGGATTCGCTTGACGAGGAGATCGAGAACCTGATCGCACAAAGAACAGAGGCTCGCAAAAATAAGGACTGGGCAACAGCAGACAAGATAAGAGATCAGCTCAAAGCTATGAATATTGTTCTGGAGGATACGCCTCAGGGCATTAAGTGGCATAGAGCATAATGTCGCCAAGCGGCGACGGGCAGTACGCGAACGTACTTGACTTGATAATCTTACTAAAATGCCCGCGTCAAAATTAAAATAGGATTAGAAAAAATTAGAATAGTCTTAATGAAAATTAATAAAAAATTATTTTGACAATACAGATAAAATGTGATATTATATGAACAGATACAGTTTTGATGAACTGTAAAATAGTATAAAAAAGGAGGGCATAACAATGTTTGATATACCCATGAAAACTACGGGTGCGATGAGTTCAAGCGATCTGCTGTCGCTTAACCGTACTGCAGGCGCAGGAATGCCGACCAATAATATCGGCGCGGCTCCTATGCAGCAGAATAACTACAGTGCGCAGCCGAATTTTCAGAACAATATGAATTATAATCAGCCTCAGCAAGGCGGATTTAATCAGGGTATGGCATCACAGCCCATGCAGAACAATTTCTCGCAGCCTATGCAAAATGCGCAGCCGCAGCAGAACTTCTCGCAGCCGATGCAGAATACACAGCCGCAGCAGAGTTTCTCGCAGCCGATGCAGAATACACAGCCGCAGCAGAGCTTCTCGCAGCCCATGCAGAATACACAGCCGCAGCAGAACTTCTCTCAGCCCATGCAGAACACTCAGCCGCCTGCTCCGAGACAAAGACCGAAGAGTACGGGCGTACAGCTGAAGAAGGGTCAGAAGGTCTCGCTGTCTCAGATGAATCCTCAGCTTGCTCAGATCCAGGTGTGCCTTGGCTGGGATATACTTAATCAGGAATGCGATCTTGACGCTTCCGCATTTATGCTCGGTGCAGATAATAAAGTAGTAGGCGATGATTGGTTTGTATTCTATGGTCAGCCCACAAGCCCCGACGGAAGCATCACACATTCCGGCGACAGCAACGGCGCAGGCGTAGGCGACGACGAGATAATCACGATCGACCTCAAGAAGATCAGTCCGAATGTTCAGAAGATCACATTCGTTGTGACAATCAACGAGGCAAGGGAGAAGCGACTCAACTTCAGTATGGTTCAGAATGCTTATGTAAGAGTGGTTGATAAGTCTACAAATAAGGAGCTTGTCAGATTTATGCTCTCGGAGTATTTTGCTACCGTTACATCAATGGTTGTAGGCGAACTTTACAACAAGGGCGGTCAGTGGAGATTTAACCCCGTTGGCAACGGATTTGCGGAGGATCTCGCAGGTCTTTGCGGAGTATACGGAGTTAATGTTGCAGATTAACGAATATAAATAATTAAGGAGAGATTAACAATGCTTAAGTTAGAAACAGTAAACGAGCTTACCCTGAAAGTAACATGTCAGGGCGGCGGCGACATTCTTTATACAAAGGCAGGCGCATTCATCTGCGGTGAGTGCTATGGCGCAAAGAACTATCAGTTTGAGAAGGTTCTCTTAGGACCTCAGGGCAACCCGCTCCAGGCAGCTCTCGGTCAGCTCACAAGACGCTTCACAGGCGAGAATCTTCCGCTTATGAAGGTAGTAAACAGAGGCGACAACATTACATATTACGCAAACGACGCTCAGCACGTTGTAGTTTATAAGCTCAACCAGGGCGAGACTATCTCGGTTGAGTCGGAGAATATCCTTGCGTTCACATCGGATTGTAAATACGGCGTAAGATTCCTTGCACAGGGTGTTATTTCTCAGAAGGGTCTTGCTACATCGACACTTACAGGTATGGGTCCGAACGCACAGGTAGCAGTTCTTGTTGACGGTAACCCGATTGTTCTCAGCAACGCTCAGAACGGCGCAACTCTCGAGGTTGACCCCGACGCAGTAGTATGCTGGATCGGCAGAGACCCGGGCTTCAAGATGGATCTTTCGTGGAAGAACCTTATCGGTCAGGCTTCGGGCGAATCCTACATGTTCGAGTGGACGGGCAACGCTCCCGCAACGGTTATCGTACAGCCGATGGAGAGAACCTCGGGCGTTAATATCGGTATGGACGGCGGATCTTCGGGTCAGAGAGCTTCCAGACAGCAGAACCAGACTCTCGGCGGTGCAGTTCAGAGCGTACAGGGTACACTCGGCGGTCTCGGCGGTATGCTCGGCGGTATCGGCGGAAACGGCGGCGGCATGGGCGGAGGCGGCGGCCTCGGCGGTCTCGGCGGTATGTTTGGTCTTTAATTTAATTAAATTTCCGTACCCTTATGCATCCTGATCTTTTAGTCGCTCCGAAAGGGAAAATGACGGTTGTATTGTGACGGCAAGGGGTACGGTTCCGAAACAATATTAAATACAGAAAGGTTGATAACAATGGCAGTAAGTTTAAGCAAGGGCGGCAAGGTTAGTCTTGCAAAGGTAGCAGCAGACGCAGG
>CADBRK010000070.1 GCA_902797065.1 uncultured Ruminococcus sp. | reverse complement strand
TCAAACAGTTCATTCATGGAAAGAGGAGCATCGGTAAATGCCGTTCTGTCAACCGATGACTTGTGAATCTTTTCGTATTCCTTGAACATGACATCAAAAAATGTCTGTTTGATGTCATCCGGCAGCGTTTTGTCTAACCCGTTGATTTTCTCCTCAAATTTATCGTACAGCCACCGCTTGCAAAGGAGATCCGAACACACCGTAATATCGGAATTCTGAATCCGATCCTGAGCCTCCTCAAGCACATCAATATCGGCACTGTTACGATACAGGATCTGTTGAAGAGCGGCAAAGAATTTCTCATACACACCGATCAGCATCTCCAGACGTTCCAGGACTTTAGTATAGACATTCTTCTTCAGCGTCAGTTTTGAATACTCGTTCACTCGCTGAATGTGGGCGTTAGCGTCACGAACAATCGTCTGCACCAGCCGATTGTATTCGGCAGATTTGATGCCAAATACACTCAGGCAGCCGGGCTTGGTACGCATAAGTGCGTCTGCAGGATCCTCAACAATAGTATCCTTCTCTCCGTTCTTTAGCTTCTCTTCATAATAGTCCTTCTGGAATATGGTCTTTTGGTCCTCTATATTTGCAATATCTGCTTCTGCAACAGCAATCCTTTCCAACAGTTTCCGGCGTACATAATACAAGATATATCGCGCAACAATGGGATGCTTTTTATTTATGACGGCACTGATATGATACGGATAGGCAGCCTCATTTTGATAGGTTTTTGTAATTTCGGAATCTGCCCCAAGAATGGAATCTATCACTGCTGCTGTCAGATTTCCCACGCGATCTTTTGCCTTATTCTCGTAATTTCTCAGCATTTCAAGCTGCGAATTACAATATGTAACAGCACTATCGGATAACAGCTTCTTTTGTGACATCTTGCAGTCTTTGGCGGACTCCATCATTTCTTGGGATTCAAACTGATCCTCCACATGACTTTCAATTTTTCCAACTAATTTATCTGCACAGTTGACCCTCTGTGTCACTTCTTTTCCACGTTCATCCGTAATAACTGCCTCAAAAACAAGTTCACGCTTGAGCTGTCCCATTTCTGCTGTTATTTCGGACTGATTGGGGTCAGTGAGCTTATCAAACACTGCAACAAATTCATCACGGGGATCTTTGGGCATCAGTGACGGATTGGTTGCCATCAACCGTGTGTGCTGTGCCATATTGATGTCAACTTCACGGTCAATCCGCAGCCAGTAGCCCTGAAGAAGTGATTTTGAAAACCGTAAAATACAGTAACGCCGGTTTTCGTCTTCCGGATAGATTGCTCTTGAAATTCCAGCCCCGCAATAGCGGTTCTTACCATCCCTGGGAACAGCCGATACGATAATATTATCCTCAGAGGAGTGCAGATCTGCTGTCATATCCGATGCAAAAAGCTGTGCCTTTACGATCTGTGACGCTTTTGAAATATACGCATGAAAGCCTCCGATATTCTGGCCATTGATATTGCTTTTTTCAATCAGAAAAAGGAAATCATACGGAATATTATGAGCCATCTGCGTAGGATCATCATGAATATCTGTCTCATTACGACGGTAATGTTCCACCTGAAGCTTCTCCGTCCCGCGCTTGAAAGTTTGTGCGAGATTGAAGGCATTCAGCTCACGAAGGAACGCATAACCATTAACATAAACCGCCCTCTTCTTTTCGTCGGTATCCTGCACCGACTCTACAATATCGGGCATAATGAACAGGCCGCGGATAATGGTGCGGGGCATGTGTGCAATCTCCTCGATCAAATCCCTTACCAAAAAAGGCAACTGAATCCCCATGCCGGAGCCGGTTCCACCGCAGACAGAACCAACAATCATGACGCGAATCATCGTATGAAGAGTATCTCCTACATTTCTGTTCACATTTTCGATCGCCTGTTTAACGGTATCAAACCGGTGTGCATTTTCACTTGCCAGTGCACCAAGTCGGGAAACCGAACGAATCTGTCCGGCACCCTGGGTGAGATTTTTGGCATTGATAAGCGGATTCATGGGGAACCATTCCTGAAAACGGGTATTCTGCCGAAGGTAATCACTCACTGTCATATTCTCACTGGTCTGTACCATCGGAATATTGATCTTCCGGGATTTGGAAAGGTCGTTTGTGTTGGTATCCAATACCAGCATTTGCACAAACTGCTTGTCATACTGTTTGAGTTCGCTGTCAACCAGACGAACAATCTGTCCGCCAATCCCGCCGATACCGATCAGAACAGTTGGCACACGAGTTGCATGATTTTCTTTCATTGTTTTTTCCTCCGATATTTTTATTGTTCAATATAGAATTTCAGATAGGCAGCCCCTTCACGAATGAACAGTGTATCACCCATTTCAACTGTGGGCTCCTGGCTTATTTCCCTCGGTTTAGGTATTGATGTATCTACGGCTTTTCCCCTGACATTTCTGACTAACAGGCTATATACTCTTTTTACAAAAGAGCTTTGTCCGATAAAAGTATAGCCACAAAACTTTGTCCGGGAGGCCATGGGCAAAAGCAGCAAAAGCAGATTTAGCAAAATACTGAAAATATTGCTGTTATGGAAGCAGCCAAACCAGTTCATATCCACCCGCTCGCTTTCTCTATACTTCACCTTGTTGAGGTAATCCAATTTGCCGATGCCGCAAACAAGGGTACACTTCGGGAAGTGCTTTTTAAACAAGATCCACCAGATCAGATAGATGAACAGTATCACAATAAGATAACGGGAAATTGCCTCCTCCACACTTCCAAAGAGTTTAAACTCAATGGTTCCTTCCGCCGAAGCATCGTCCAGATTGACGCCAATCTTTTGTTCCCCCTGATGCTGCAAATAAAAGACCTCCATCGGGATGATCCAGGGAATATCGGTAGGATAAACGAGAAAACTGCCGTCATTCTGCAGCTCCACCTCATAGTTGCTGAAATCTACCTGAAGATTTCTCCGAAAGACTTCTTCCAAAGACTTTGCCGTGAGATGACTGATCGGTGCTCCGTCCTGATAAACCGTAAATCGTATGCCGGTACGATTCTGATGAAGGCGGGAAACATAGACAATGTTTTCTCCATCCTTTGAACCATCGTTGTACACAAACCGTTCGCTTCCGTCATACGAAAGCTCTGCATCGATCCGATCAATATTAGAAATAATGCTCGGCGTAAAATCCACCAAGGTTTCAAGATGGAAAAAACCCTCAATATCCAGCGTTGCACGAATCACATTTTCACCCTCACCTACATCAAGCCTATCCATTGTGAGTTTGTCGGCGCTGTCAACCAGTACATCGTTGACAGTGAAGGTCATTTGTTGTGTTATCTCTCCCGGCAAGAGGGATTCCGAGATCACCTGATCCGTGCCATATTCGTATATTGCAGCTTTTGCAGAAATTGTATCCGTAAGAATCGTAATGTCGTCCAGATCAGTAATTTCCTGGTCTCCGATATAGAGCTTGATCTTGATCTGAAGCGCGGGTTCCAGCATGATTACAAGATCGTTCGTAGAAATCGCATCAGAGAATGTGATTGTATAAGCCCCCGAAGAAATATTGCCGCTTTTTTCGCCTGCCAATGTAACTGCTCCATACATTTCTTTCGAGTCTCGCTCACCTGTAATAGAAGGATCAGGCATTTTGACGGGGATTTCTGATTTGATCGGAATTTCGTGCAGATCGGAGTCCTTGATCGACTGCACACTGACACTCTTGTTTTGCACCAGGATACTGATATTCAGCAGCGGAACCCGAGAGGAAATAGTGATGGTATGGTCATCGATCATCGTAACATCATTGTCCTCCACGCGGACTCTTCCGGTCACCCGGGACGAAATATCAAACAAACTGTCGCGAACATCTTCCTCTTTCTGTGCGCGAATTATGGTAATATCTTTATCGGAAGGATGCGGCGTAAAGCTGTCCCATTCATCTCCGATGGTCATATACATGATCATAAAAATATAAGGCAATACCGCATAAATCCAAATTAATGCCAACGTCATAAAGAAAAGCACCCGACAAAACGACCGAGTGCTCAAAGTAGATCCTTTTTTTGGCTCGCAAGGTTTACAGAATCAAAACGACAGAGTTTTTCTGCTAACGTCATTTGTTTGTTCATGCGTTAATTTAGTCTCTGCTCAGCAATCCCCACAATCAAATCAAGTATAGATTCATTTTCCCAACATGAAAGGCAGATAAAAGCCAAAGCAAAAGCTCCTTTGTAATGCTGCTGAGATTCATTGTGAGAATTGAGAGCATGATGGATGAACGGGCCGTGATGTCCAGCTTGGTGCAGATAGCGCCATTCCAAAGCAGCGCATTGCTAGGCTGAAACCTCTATCGACTTCAATACCATCCGTATTATCCTGATGTGCGGTTTTGAGTTCTTCCGATGTCGGATTCTTCTTTGGACGTCCCAAGGGCGTACCGGAGATTCGGATATTCTTGCTTTTGCAGAAAGCAGTGTTCTTACAATTACGGTAGATCTTATCGACAAGCACTCGTTCCGGATAATGTCCGGTTCTTTTGCGATAATTCTCAATCGTCGTAGTCATCACATCTGATTCATTGTAAGCATTAAACGAAAGTCTTTCCGGACGCGGAATACCTCTCTCGTCGATACTTATATCAAGCTTTGCTCCGAATTCGACAAGAGATTTTGCTTTTCCTCTGACGATTGGACAAATATAGGGCTGAGAAATGCTTACAATGCGGTCTTTTACACTATGAACTATGTTATCGTACATGTATTTCTGCTGCTCGTAAAGCGCGGTAATCAAGCTCAGACGCTGCATTGGTTGTTTTTCCTTGCTCTTATAACAAACGTCGATATCCCCCCCGAGTCTCGCCTGCCGGCTCCGTCGGTGCTGTTGCCTTGCGGCAACGTCTGCCACCGGCAGACCGCACCCTCTTTAGGCGGCGGGTTCCATACGTCCGTCGGGGACGGCTCCCAGCCGCAGGAGCTAAAGCTCCACAACGTTTGCCTAAGTCGTCGCTCGCTCCAATCAAGCGAGCTTGTTTGAGCTTATCTCCTCGTTTAATACCATGTTATGACTAAAAAAGCTACTGTTTATCGAATGTTCGAGACGTACAAAGGAAGTTGAAGCAGACACTGATTATAGTTTTTTTGCGAATTATAGCTCAACTATCTCATCGTACAAGCAAAAAAACACCCCCTCGATCTCCGTATCCTCATGAAAATGCCCGAAGTACCAAGCCGTGAAATCAACACTGTCAGCGATCCTTTGAAAATACTTGCGAAGCTCGATCTCGGAATCCGTCTTTGCACCGTAGCCCATGCAGACAGCGACCTCATAGGGAGCAGTGTGGGAGAGGATATAGTCAACTCTGTTACCGTGCTTTTTCAGGTTCGCAAGCCCTTCGGCGTATTCCTTCTCATTTGGTATTTCTTCTTTAAACCAGTCGATACCTTCGTTTCTGATGTTTCTGTCAATGCTTTCCGCACCGCCGAAGGTAAAGAACTTTGTGCCGTCAAGGTTAAATACCTGTCCGCGCATAAGGTGTATAATATTGTTTTCTATGATATGCACCTTTCCGCCGTTCCATTTCGTCACTGGATATGAGTTCAGCTTGTCAAAATGCTCGTGGTTTCCGTCGATAAATAACACGGTTACGGGCAAGTCACATAGCGTTTCTCTTGTTTCCTTTTCCGATTCATTGTCAAAGCCGCACACCTGCACATCACCGAGTATTATCAGGTAATCGTCCTCAGAAAACTCACCACTATGTTCATAAAAAAACCGATCTACCTTCCCCAGATCAAAGGTACCATGTGTATCTCCGCATAAAATAAACATTAACGAATCTCTCCTTTCAGCCTTCCCGAACAATATCGTCGGGCAGTGTATTTTTGTCGTCAATAAAATAGTCGAACGTTATCTTTCTTGAATTGCTTCCGTAAAGTGCTATTGTTTCGGGCAGATTATCATTTACAGCGTCAAAGGTACTGCCGTTTTGTCCGCACCACCCTAAAGCGCTTTCGAAAGTTTCTCCCGCGCGGCAAGTACAGAGTATCAGCTTGTCACCGCACTTCTGCTTTTTTACCAATTCTCCGGATAAGCGGCAGATTAGACGCGCCAAGCTCCGGCCACATTCCAAAACAAAGTGTACCGTCAAAACCGACAGCGTTTATTATTTACTCATAGTCGCTCTCGTTGTTATCGCTTGAATAGAATTCCTCGCCGGTATCAAGACACAGCGATGCAAGCCGTCCGTTCCTTTTGTTGCAGCCGCAGTCGATCGCAATATGACCATTTTTGCGAAATATGTAACCCGGGCGCGGGTTGTTCTCAATATACTGTGTCGGCGTATGACCGGTTACAACAATCTTATCGGGAAAATAACGGGTATTGTAATCGGCTCTCGACCAAACGATATCTTGAAGCGTATAATCTTCAATATCCTTTCCCGGCTCATAATTTTCAAGACCTCCGTGTATCAGAAGATATGTTTTTCCGCCGGCTTCAACCTCCTCATAAGCTGTGAACTCGCCGAGATACTCCAGTATCGCATGCTGTTTGTCTTTTGTCAGCTTGTGAAACTCGTCGCTTGTAGCTTTTCCGCCGCTAAGCTGCCAGTTTATCAGTTTTTCAACCATTTTATTGTCGATGAGTTTGATATTTTCTTCTGTTATCTCTTTTGTCAGAAAGCGCAGACACGGCAGCGTCATAAGCTCGTGGTTTCCGACGATAGGCAAGATGTTGTCGTGCTCCATCATCCACAGCAGCGTTTTGCAGGCGTAAGATCCTCTGTCTACTACATCGCCGAGAATATACAGCTCGTCACTTTTGTTGAAGCCGATCTTTTCGATCAGCTCCATAAACATATCAAACTGTCCATGAATATCCGATATGACGTACTTCGCCATTAATGAATCTCTCCTTTCATGCACTTGTAAATATGCTCGCTTCGCATTTCGATCATTTTAGTTGCGTTATTAAAGAACGCTTTTACTTGCTCTGGTGTTTCGGGATAAACATTGTCAAGGTCATGTCCTTCCCAAAGTTCAAACCGATAGCGGTCAGCACCGTTTAATTTTATATAGCCTGCCAGTAAATTATCATGCAGGAAATCTAGCAGAAAGAAAGGCGTATAATACTTCCCGCAATTCATTATGGTGCATTCATTTATAAACTCACTCATAAGTCGGCTCGATGCTTCATTGAGGATACTATCCAGATCGTTTTTTGTTACAGCCGTAAGAAAAATATCGAAATAATCATGTGATTTTTTAATACCCCGCGAGTTGTTTACTGACACGCCATTTCGATACGGCAGCAGCATAAAGTTGCCGAATGTGTGGTACTTTTTGATGAACTCATCGCGAAGCTGTTCAAGCTCGTCATTGCCGTTTATCAGGTGCGAGCAAACTTTTAGAGTTGTTGCCACGCTGTTCATAGTGTCGCCGCGAAGGGTAAAGTCGTACTTGTCGTTTCTAAGCTCGTACTTCAAGCCGTAGGGGTTTATATTGATCTCTTTACCGTTTTTTGTTTTGATGATTCCGTCCTGTTCTGCTATGTACCAGCCGTTTTCTCTTGAAGCAAACGGGAAAACAAGCTGCGCGATCACCATTGCTTCATACGAAGCATCGGCATCATAACCGATCTTGTGGCCAAGCTTTCTGAAACGTTCATATCTTTCAAAGGTGGTCAGGCTATCGTCAAATGCTTTTTTGCCCGTCATTGGGTCGATAAGATCGTCGGTAGGGCAATAGCTTTTGAATTCCTCTAAGCTCATATTCTCGAACTTTTCTTTTGCTTCGTCGAAACGCTTCATAACATATTCATCCATTTCATATTCCATGCGTTCTTTAAATTCTTCAAAAGAGATACAATGCACATCACCGTTTTTAATACGTTCCTCCGAAGCTCTCAGTATTTTGTCTATTTCTTCGCGTCTTTTGGGTGAAATCATGTTTATAAACTCCGGTTCATCATCACACGGTTTATCGGAAAACTCAAGGTTCGGAAACAGCTTTGCAAAATCACTCTCGAAAGCTGTTTTCAATACTCTGAGTACCTCATCGCGATAAGCTTTACTCATCGAAAACTCCTTGCCTGCTGCTTCATATTCCTTCTTTATACCGCTGAGATATTCGTTTCGTCTTGCAAGTCTTTCCTCAGTAACAAACACTCTGAACCGCTGTCTGTTTTTTTCAAAGATCGGGCGTTCTTCGGGATTGCCGAACATATCATAAGCGACGTCGAAATATTCAAGCTTCGGGTCGAGCTTAAGCCAACGTTGACAAACTCCCGGTGTATCGAAGCAGTTTAAGAAAAGGTTAACTTCCTTAAGTATGCGGTCAAGTAAGCACATCACTATCAGATGCAGCGACGGTTCCCGCTCCTTCAGAAGTACTGACAGATGGTCGATATACTTCTGAAAATAGTCTTTACAGTCAATATCGGATTCAGGGAAACAGGTGTAATGGCGAGCGCTTTCTTCCATGTATATGATTCTGTGTAGCGCATTGTAGAAAAATGCAACGGTATTCTCAGTTTCCTCGATCTCATTTTTGCTGTATCCTTCAAAAAAATTTGTCATAATAATTTCCTCCTTGAAACTCTCAAAAAATCTTACAATTACATTATGC
>CADBRK010000069.1 GCA_902797065.1 uncultured Ruminococcus sp. | reverse complement strand
GTCTTATGCCGAACCCGAAGGCAGGTACTGTAACTCCCGATGTTGCCAAGGCTATCAAAGAGGCTAAGGCAGGTAAGATCGAGTATCGTCTCGATAAGACCAACATCATTCACTGCCCGATCGGCAAGGTTTCTTTCGGCACAGAGAAGCTCCAGGAGAACTTTGACACACTGCTCGGAGCAATCGTTAAGGCTAAGCCGGCTGTTGCAAAGGGTCAGTATATCAAGTCCTGCGCCGTTGCATCAACAATGGGTCCGTCCGTAAGGATCAATCCGAGCAAATTCCAGGCTTGATAATAACTTTAGATTTACACAGAAGAGTTTTCTCAGGAAAGCTCTTCTTTTTTTATTTTTGAACGAAAACACACCTTGTCAGTCGTACTATTTAATGAGGGGGGAATGAGATGACAGACAAGCTTGCAGGCAAAGAATGCGCGGAGACAATTATCCGTAAATACGCAAAAATGATATATCGAACGGCATATCAGAATCTCGGAAACAGAGCCGACGCAGATGATATTTTCGGAGAGGTGTGTCTTGCTGTTCTGACAAAAGATCCCCCTTTGGACAGCGAAGAACATCTTCGGAAGTGGCTGATAACGGTTACACTCAACAAGTGCAGAGATATGAAGAAGGCGGCGTGGCGGACGAGAAACGAGCCTTTAGACGACCACCTCGATCTGCCGTCTGAGGACGCAAGGCAAGTCATGGAGGAACTGAGCCGTTTGCCCGAAAATTATCGGAATGTTGTCTATCTTTATTACTATGAGGAATATACGATTGCAGAGATAGGCGAGATAGTCGGCAAAAGTCCGAACACGGTAAGCACATGGCTGCGGCGTGCGAGAGAGAAGCTGAAAAATATTTTGGAGGAGTGAACTGCAATGAAAGACAACAGATATACACGAGCGATAACTTCTGTTGAGATCAGCAGCGAAGTGCTCGAAGCGGGGCTTAGGTATGCCGTAGAGAAAAGGGATGAGGTGATAGTTATGAAAAAACGTAAGACGGCATATTGGAAAATAGCGGCAGCGTGTCTGGGGATTGTTATCGCCACCGCAGCAGTTTTCTCTGCGAGTTACCAACATAAGCAGCAAGGCTATGTTGAAAGTGTGACAAACGCATTCATTATCAAGGCGAATGCAGAGGAGCTTACACAGAATTCGGAAGTAGTTATAGGCGCACTTGACAGCGTAGGCGGTGGATTTGGCACTCTTGATAACGGGAACTTTGAGATAGTGAAGCATTTAGAGTTTCCGATTATTTGTGAGGGTACGGGTATAGAGAGTGTAACATACTCGCTTCCCAAGCACAGCGATGGCGCTCAGATGACCTTTGTTTTGCAAAAATCATTTGAAGAGATAGTTGAACACGACGGTGACATAAATACCGGTTACAAAACTATTTTTATGCCTGATACCTACGCAGCGCTGTCTTACACGGTTCCATATGAAAAACTTCCATCGGAAGATGATTTCGGCAAGCGTGAAAACGGTTATCATTCCGATCCTGTCATACTTGACCTGTACTTTGAGGCCGATCCAAGTGATTTCGGTTACAATACCGCAGAAGATTTGTTTTATGACATCGATAACGGATATAGTACGGGATTTGAGAATAGTCAGGCTTTATGGGCGGATATCTTCATTAAAACCGCTGAAAAGTACAGCGAGGAGATGAAGGTGAGTGTAACCGCAAGTTTTGAAGACGGTACAAGCAAGACGGAAACTATACAATTGTCATGTCTGACATCACAGGCAAATGAGGACTATACGATGGTCAAGGTCATCGGAACTATAGAGTAAATCGGAGAAAGTGCCCGGCGGTTAACTTCGTGCCGTCGGGCGCAGAAGTTTTTTCAAAAAATCTGAAAATAACTTGATTTACTGCTTGACAAACACATTTTGATCTGATATAATACTATTGCTGTTCCAAAGACAGCAGGTACTTTATGTATAAAGGGTAATCCCACCTGCCGAGGATGTGCGTTTTAAGTGTATTAGATCAGACTTAATATGCCTTTCTCGTGCTGCGGGAAAGGCTCTTTTGTTTGAATAAATTTCGGAGGTGAATTAATTTTGCCAAGTCAGAAGG
>CADBRK010000068.1 GCA_902797065.1 uncultured Ruminococcus sp. | reverse complement strand
TCGGTTCTGATCTTTGAAAGCTCGGCATAATCTATCTCTTCAGCAGACGACAGCTCGCTTTCTTTTTGCGCAAGTGCGTCGCGTTCAGCTTTCAGAGTGTAATACTTATCGGCATTTTTATTACGCAGCGCAGCGCTTACACACGCTTCGTCAAGAAGATCGATAGCCTTGTCGGGCAGATACCTGTCTGTAATATATCTTTCGGAAACAACTACGGCACGTTTTACAATGCTGTCGCTTACCGTAACCTTATGATATTCTTCGTAGTAATTCTTGACTCCGAGAAGAACGTCTATCGTTGCATTTATTGAAGGCTCCGCAACGGTAACAGGCTGAAAACGACGTTCAAGTGCTGCGTCTTTTTCTATGTACTTTCTGTACTCGTTAAAGGTCGTAGCGCCGATAACCTGTATCTCTCCTCTGGAAAGTGCGGGCTTGAGAATATTTGCAGCATTCATTGTACCCTCGGAATCACCTGTTCCGACAAGATTATGCACCTCATCAATAAACAGAATCACATCTCCGTGTTCTTTTACCTCGGATGTCAGCCCCTTTATTCTCGCTTCAAACTGCCCTCTGAACTGTGTACCCGCAACAAGAGACGTAAGATCAAGCAGATAAATCTGCTTGCTGCGCAAACGCTGAGGAACATTCCCTGCTGCGATCCTCTGAGCTAGACCTTCGGCTATCGCTGTTTTTCCTACGCCCGGTTCTCCGATAAGGCAGGGATTATTCTTGGTTCTTCTTGATAAGATCTGAATAACTCTGTTGATCTCCTGATCGCGGCCGATTATCATGTCAAGCTTGCCTTCGGCAGCCTTCTGTGTAAGGTTTTCGCAGTACGTATTGAGGTGCTTATACTTTTTCTTATCGTTCTTTGTTTTCTTGTTGTCGGGATTTTTATTGTCCTGATTATTCGACTGCTCTCTTTTCCCGCCTAAAATATTTTTCAGGAAAGGCGGAAAAGCAGGCGCACCGTGAATGAAGTCATCATCGTCGCTGTGTTCGTCTTCGTCAACCTCATCTTCCCCGTCCATCATACCGCCGTACAGCTGACCTAAAGAAGACATATCAAAGTCGCCGTTTTCGTCTAACAGGTCTCCCATCTGATCGTACATCTCGTCTATCTGCTGATCGGTGATACCCATTTTTTCCATCAGGTCACTGACGGGCTTTATGCCTAATTCTCTTGCGCACGGAATACAATATCCGCTCGGGTCTTTATCTGCATTTGTTGTTACAAAAACAACAGCAGGACGTTTTTTACATCTGATACAAATCATGTTTTCTTCTCCTTATTCTTATTTAATGCTGTGTGGTAAGAATATGTATATCTCGTTACACTTCACCTGTATTGGGTGAGTCTGTTGTATTTCCGATAATATCACGCAATATCGGACTGTCATAAATCCCCCTGAACACATACGAACTGGAAATTGATTCCTCGGTAAATATTTCGGGAGGCTGTTTCATGTGCGGGATAGCTATTCTTAGAATAAATGCAGCTGCGATGACTATAATAAATCCCTCGACCAGACCTACTAAAGCACCGAAAAAACTGTCTATCAAACCCATTGCAATTATATCTTTCTTTTCACATATGATGTTAATCACAATCCTTGCTATAATAGACAATGCAAGAAACAATATCACCGTAACAATACAAGTGGTGAAAGAAATAATAATGGGTCTCAAAAGACTTTCGGCAGCCTCCGAACTATTTCTGACTGCGCTGCCAAGACTTTGATTGCTTATATTAAAATTCGGCAAAGAATTTTTTACATAGTTCGGAAGGACTTTTAAGACGTCGTCTACCACCAATGATTTTCCCGATTGAGCTGCTGTCTTTACCGCGCTGTCAAATTTGCTTATCAGAGAAGGCTTAATAGTAGAATCATAGAAACTCTCCGCAATTGGCTTGGAAAACAGTATAGAGATTATCAACGACAATAAGGAACTTCCGAGTGTAAGCGCTGTTTTCGCAACACCCTTTTTATATCCAATAAATACAAAAACAATAATAACAACTATTGTCAACAGATCAAGCATGATATAATCTTCCTTTCTGTAATTATTCGAGTATTATTTTACGTAATTCGGAAACGCCGAGAATAAATGCTGTTTTATCGTTTATCATAGTGACACTTTTTGCATCGTGTCCAACCTGCCAGCGTCCCAGCAGGTCTCCGTACGTATTGTAACTGTAAAGCATATCGCCCGACAGCAGAGATATTTTATCTTTATTTAACTTTATAGAATAAACACTGTGTTCGGTGTTAAAGCTGTTCTCTTCTTTTCCGTTTTCATCTAAAAATACAACTTTGCAGTTTCTGCCGTCATCCGATTGCGAGAGTGCAAGAACCATACCATCGCCGTAATCAAGATCATAAGAAGCCAGGAACTTAGAGCCGTAAGGATACACAGCTTCTTTTTTTGAGGAACAATCTACAACGGAAACCATCGTATCTGTTATAACAGCAACCTTGTCGTTATCAATGTATTTCACTTCATAGATCATACTGTCTTTGTAATCAAATACTGCGGCAGGTTCATCGGAATCGAATCTGAGTATATACACCTTCGACATCAGCGCACCGTCTATTGTATTGACCGCGCCTACGGCGGCCATTGTTCCGCTTGTGTTTATCGCACATGAAACTCCGTAGTAATTATTGAATGAATATGAAAAAATAAACTCGTTATCTTTATCATAGACCGATATTACCGACAAATAGCCGGTATGATCGGACATCACGCAATATGTACCCTTTGAATTTATGTCACAATCAATTATCGAAGTACCCTGTGTACCATTATAAACAGTGAAAGACGGTGAGATCACACGGAATTTATCACTGCCTAAACCGAATGCAACTGCGTAATTATCTGAACATTTTATACAGGGGCTGGTATAGCTGTGCTGACCCGAGAAATTTTTATTCCCGTTATAGTCAAGCTGCAAAATAGAAGTATCGCTTATATAGTATATTCCGGTACCGGTATTTATAATGTTTTTTTCCTGAACAGATGTTCCGGACAGCTTCTCGGAAAACTCTTCTTTTGCAGCCGCCGTCTGAACCAGAGTGTTATGCAGATTATCGGGCGAGAGTTTATCCCATTTGATGTTCAGCAGTACCATAACACAAACCAGCAAAAGAAAAACAACTGCAATTGCTATTCTTGATCTGTTGTTTGATTTATCGTTAGAGCTTTCCTTATGTTCAGCCATCGTATCACTTCCCGTCTAATCGTAAAAGACTTTATTCAGATATAACCCGCATGGAGGTGCGGTCGGCCCCGCAAGCTGCCTGTTTTTTTTCTCTATTATTTCCGGTATGCTGTCAGCCTGGATCTTCCCCTGTGCGACACGCAGCAATGTGCCGGTCATAATTCTGACCATATTATATAAAAAGCCGTCCGCCTCCACGGTAAACGTTACCATGTCACCTTTTCGCTCAACTTCGGACATAAAAACCGTTCTTCTCATATCGCCGGGACGTCGGTTGTCGGGAGTACAAAAAGATGTAAAATCGTGAGTTCCGAGATACTTTTTGCAGGCATAATTCAGAAGCTCTTCGTCCAGATTATCATATCTGTAGTGCAGAGCATAGCCTTCGAGAAACGGATTTCTTACCTCGTTGTTCCATATTTTATATATATATTGTTTACGCGTACAATCATATCTCGGGTGAAAATCCATATTCATATCACAGCAGTCAATAACTGCAATAGACCCCGGCAGATGACGATTCAGGGCAGCCTTGAGACGTTCTGCCGGAATTCTGTGTGATGTTTTAAGTCCGATACAGTACATATTTGCATGTACTCCCGTATCTGTCCTGCTGCACCCTTTTACATCCATATCATCGCCGATTATGTTCGAAAGTGCTTTCTGAAACACTTCCTGAACCGACAATGCATTTGACTGTATCTGCCAGCCGTGATATGTACGGCCGTCGTACATTATTGTGATTTTTACATTCCTGTTCGGAGTGTTATCGGAAGCCTGATATTGCATATTATCACTCCTATACACAATAAGCATACTACACAAAGAGCTATGTAGTCGTATTTTGAGTATTTTAAAACTTTCATCCTTGTTCTGCCTTCACCGCCGTGATAGCAACGGCTTTCCATTGCCATTGCAAGATCATATGCACGTCTGAATGCGGAAACAAACAGCGGGATCAAAATAGGTATCAGTGTTTTGATCCTTGTCATAGCATTGCCGCTGTCAAAATCTGCGCCTCTTGCTTTTTGCGCGCTCATGATCTTATCGGTTTCTTCGAGAAGTGTCGGGATAAACCTCAGCGCAATAGTCATCATCATGGCGATCTCATGGATTTTTATATGAAAGACAGACAGCGGTTTTAAAAGCTTTTCAATTCCGTCTGTCAGATCTGTAGGTGATGTTGTATAGGTAAGAACGGAGCTTATCAATACAAGCGAAATTATCCTTGCGGCGACAAATACAGAGGTATTGATACCGGCTTGGGTGATGGTGATGAATTTCCACTGAAACAGCGGATCGCCTGTACCGTAAAATAAATTCAAAACAGAAGTAAACAAAACAATGAATATGATTGCTTTAAGGCTTTTGAAGTAAAGCTTTAATGATACACCCGAAAAAAGGATAACAAAGATCACCGATACAACCATTATAGCAAGTGAAACGTAGTTTTTTGTTAGGAAAATAAAAACAATGAATACAGTGAGTAAAATAATTTTCATTCTCGGATCCATTTTATGCAAAACGGATCTTCCGGGGAAATATTGACCCAACGTTATTTCTTTAAGCATTTACTCACCCTTTCCTGTTCGGTTTTTTCAGCTTGATAATTTCGTTGACAGCCTGCTCTACCGAATATATATCGGTAGACACATTATATCCTCTGTCTTTAAGCCCAATCATGATCTTTGTGATCTCAGGGATACGAAGCCCTATTTTTTCAAGTTCCTCTCCCCTTGCGAATACTTTTTTTGTGTCGTCAAAAGCGAACATATTTCCTTTATTCATTACAAGTATTTTATCTGCTATTCTGGAAATATCTTCCATACTGTGAGATACAAGAAGCACCGTATTTTCTTTCTCTCTGTGGTACGCCGAGATCTGCGCCAGAAGAATATCCCTGCCATTGGGGTCAAGCCCTGCGGTAGGCTCGTCGAGTATCAGAATATCAGGCTCCATAGCGATAACGCCTGCGATAGCAACACGCCGTTTCTCCCCTCCCGACAACTCGAACGGAGACTTTTTCAGAAGTTCGGGTTTCAGTCCTACAAATTTTGCTGCCTTCATAACTCTTTCTTTGATCTCGCTGTCGCTAAGCCCCATGTTTTTCGGACCGTACGCTATATCTTTTTCGGCAGTTTCTTCAAATAATTGGTATTCGGGGTACTGAAAAACCATACCCACACGAAAACGTACATTTCGGATTTTCTTGGGGTTCTCCCAAATATCTTTTCCGTCAAGGATTATCTGCCCTTCGGTGGGTTTATATAAACCGTTGAGCGTTTGGATGAAAGTAGATTTTCCGGAACCGGTATGACCGATAATTCCGATAAAATCGCCTTTTTCTATAGAAAGCGATACGTTGTTTACCGCCTTTTTTTCAAAAACAGTTCCGGGTCCGTATGTAAAAGACAAATCTTTTATTTCTAATAATGGCATTACACATTCCTCATAAAATCTATACTTTTTCAATTTGTGCAAGAATCATTTTTACACAGTCGTCTGCATTGAGAGGAAGCTCGTCTATCTTAAAACCACATGAGTTTAATCTGTATGCAAGCTGCGCTGCCTGCGGTACGTCAAGCTTATGACGTTTCAGCAATTCGATTTTTGAAAAAACTTCCTTCGGAGATCCCTGCGTCAGGATCGTTCCGTTATCAAGGATCAGCAATCTGTCGGCGAGTGCAGCTTCGTCCATATAATGTGTAATTAATATAATGGTGATTTTCTTTTCTTTATTCAGCTTTATAATGGTATCCATAACCTCCTGCCTGCCCTGTGGGTCAAGCATGGCGGTAGGTTCATCAAGGACGATACAATCGGGCTGCATTGCAATTATTCCCGCTATCGCCACACGCTGCTTCTGACCGCCCGAAAGCTTATAAGCGGCATGATCCCTGTATTCGTACATATCTACCGCCTTTAGCGCAGAGTCAACACGTTTTCGTATTTCAACAGGGTCTATGCCGAGGTTTTCGGGACCGAAAGCCACATCTTCTTCAACTATGCTTGCCACGAGCTGATTATCCGGATTCTGGAGTACCAACCCGACTTTACGCCGTATATCGAGCAAAGTCTCATCATTTTTTGTGTTCATTCCGCAAACGGTCACATCGCCGCTGTCTGGCAAAAGAATACCGTTGAACATCTTTGCAAGAGTAGATTTACCCGAACCGTTATGACCGAGCAAAGCGACAAACTCTCCCTTTTTTATTGAAAGAGAGATCTCCTTCAAAACTGTGTTACCGGTTTCTTCGTCATTATCATATGCAAAAACAACTTTATCAACATCAATAAACTGCATTAACATCAACTCTTATATTATTTTTCCCAGATCGCTGTGGAACCGCACGGCAATACAATGGCGGTATCCGAAGCCCTTAGACCTATTTCATCTGCCGATACTTCTCCGCCGAGCTTTTTTTGAAGCGTAACTCCCAACAGATATTTCATCACGCTCGGCGACAAACCCGTGGTATAGGAATTAAGAATAAAGAAAACCGAATCATCATCAAGCAGCTGCATACATTCTGTCAAAAGTGAGAACAGCTGCTCTTCAAGCTTCCAGACTTCACCGCCGGGTCCCCTTCCGTACGACGGAGGATCCATAATAATTCCATCATATCTGTTGCAGCGCCTGATCTCACGCTGAACGAATTTCAGGCAGTCATCGACTATCCACCGCACTGGGCGATCGGACAGAGATGACATAGAGGCGTTTTCCTTAGCCCACTGTACCATGCCTTTTGAGGCGTCAACATGACATACCTTTGCGCCTGCTTTAAGACATGCAAGTGTTGCGCCGCCCGTATATGCAAACAGATTCAGTACATTAAGCTGTCTGCCGGAAGCTTTTATCTTGTTCATAACAAAATCCCAGTTTACAGCCTGTTCGGGGAATATCCCTGTATGCTTGAAGCCCATCGGCTTTACGCCGAATACAATATCACCGTATGATACCTTCCACACCTCAGGCAATTTCTTATATACTTCCCAGCTTCCACCGCCTGTTTTTGAGCGGTGATAGCGGGCGTGTGCATTCTTCCATAAAGGGTTTGTTTTTTCGGTATTCCAGATTATCTGAGGATCCGGGCGAATGAGTATCTTATCGCCCCAGCGTTCCAATCGTTCGCCCTGTGAGGTGTCGATCAGTTCGTACTCTTTCCATACTGCTTCTCTCATACAATACGCTCCGTTTATCAAGAAAGTCTGTCACGGATCAGATCTGCAACCGTATTTGCGAGCGCGGATATTTCCGCATGATCTTCACCCTCAAGCATAACTCTTATCAGCGGTTCTGTGCCTGAAGGTCTGACAAGGATTCTGCCTCTGTTTTGCAGCTGATTTTTCACATTCTCTATCTCATTATCAATAACTGTATCTGTAGCGTATTCTTCCTTTTTCTCGGTGGCAACTTTAACATTGATGAGTACCTGGGGGTATCTTTTCATGATTGCTGCAAGCTGAGAGAACGTTTTACCCGATCTTTTCAGGATACTGAGAAGCTGTACGGAAGTAAGCTGACCGTCGCCCGTTGTACCGTGATCGAGGAAAATGATATGACCCGATTGTTCGCCGCCGATGTTATAGTTATTCTTAAGCATATTCTCAAGAACATACCTGTCTCCGACTGCTGTAGACACAAATGTAAGATCGTTCTCTTCGCAGAATTTATTGAATCCCATATTTGTCATTACAGTACCTACAACGGTATTATGGCTGAGTTTACCAGCTTCTTTGAGAGCCTTTGCGCAGATTGCGATAAGAAAGTCACCGTCAACAAGCTCGCCGTTTTCATCAACAGCAAGGCATCTGTCTGCGTCTCCGTCATATGCTACTCCGCAGTCCATGTGATGAGTTTTCACAAACTCCGCAAGACCTTCTATATGCGTTGAACCGCACTTTTCATTAATATTGATACCGTCGGGCGAGTCGTTTATAATAACAAAATCAGCGCCGAGCTTTGTAAACAATTTTCTTGCAGTTGCGCTTGCGGAACCGTTTGAACAGTCTACGGCGATCTTTATGCCTTCAAGAGTACCATCGATACTGCCAGCAATATGATCGATATATTCATCTATTGCTTCGGGGGCAGTTTTTACACAGCCCAATCCGCTGCCGACAGGAGCATAGTACGGCTCGGAATTATCAAGAACGATAGACTCGATCTGTTCTTCAAGTGCGTCAGGCAATTTATATCCCTCGGAATTAAATATCTTTATTCCGTTGAATTCATGAGGATTATGCGACGCAGAGATCATTACGCCTGCATCAGCGTTATACTTTCTTACAAGGAAAGCAACCGCCGGAGTAGGCACTGTTCCCAGATGAATGACATTTGCACCGACAGAACACAAACCTGCCGTCAAAGCGCACTCCAACATATCGGAGGATAATCTTGTGTCTTTGCCGATAAGTATTGTCGGTTTATCTTTTGAAGTATCGTTTTCAATGAGAACCATTGCAGCGGCTCTGCCTATATTCATAGCTAACTCACATGTAAGCTCGGAATTTGCAATTCCTCTTGCTCCGTCTGTACCGAATAATCTTCCCATATTAACAAATCTCCTTAATCAAAAATCAAAATAATGTAGGGTTGCCTGCCATAGCACCGTTAGGCGGCATCATATCAAGATGCTGACATGCTGCAAACGTTACGCATCTTCCTCGCGGCGTTCTGCTTAAAAACCCTATCTGCATAAGATACGGCTCATAAACATCCTCGATGGTTATCGCCTCTTCTCCTATAGCTGCGGCGAGTGTTTCAAGTCCAACCGGACCGCCGTTATAAAACTTTATGATAGCTTCAAGCATACGTCTGTCGTTTGCGTCAAGGCCAAGTTCATCTATTTCAAGCTTATCAAGCGCAATTCTTGCTATCTCGCATGTGATCACGCCGTTGCTCATTACCTGTGCAAAATCGCGGACACGTTTTAAAAGCCTGTTGGCTATTCTCGGAGTACCCCGTGAACGTGATGCGATCTCAAGCGCACCGTCTTCTTCGATCGCGATCTTCAGAATACCTGCGCTTCGCGTCACTATCCGGGCAAGTTCCTCGGGTGAATAGAGTTCTAATCTCAACACCACGCCGAAACGATCTCTGAGCGGCGCTGTAAGCTGACCCGCACGTGTAGTAGCGCCTACAAGTGTAAATTTCGGCAGCGGCAGGTGATAAGACGCCGCCATTTGTCCTTTGCCTGTTATTATGTCTATCGCAAAGTCCTCCATCGAAGGGTAAAGAACCTCTTCGACTGCTCTTGAAATACGGTGGATCTCATCAATAAACAGAACATCGCCCGAGCTGAGATTCGTAAGCAGTGCAGCCAAATCACCGGGCTTCTCGATAGCCGGCCCGGAAGTTATTCGAAGATTTACGTTCATCTCATTTGCTATTATAGACGAAAGCGTTGTTTTTCCCAATCCGGGCGGACCGTACAGCAGAACATGATCGAGAATTTCTCCCCTCTTCTTTGCTGCTTCAATAAAAATCTTCAGGTTTTCCTTAACCTTTTCCTGCCCGATATATTCGTCAAGGGTTTTAGGTCTTAAAGGATTATCGGATCCTACTGTGTCTTCGGGTATCTCCTCGGCAGACACGATCCTGTCTTCAAAATCCATTTCCTGCAAGAAAATTCCCCCTCTTTTATCTCTTTCCTATCTCCAGCAGAGTTTTATGTATCAGTTCTTCGACTTTCAGCGAAGGATCATATTGTGATAATATCGGCATAACGTCATCGGAAGTGTACCCGAGTACCGCCAACGCTTCGCAGGCGGCTGATATATTGCCAAACGAAACAGAAGAAACCGACTTTGATATGTCGGAGACGGACGTTGTTATGCCAAGCTTTTTCATCTTATCTTTCAGTTCAAGAATAATTCTCTGTGCAAGCTTGTTGCCGACGCCCGACGCTTTTGTGAGTGTTTTTGCGTCGGAAGAAGCAATACATACCGCAACCTGCTCCGGAGTAAATTCCGACAAAATCGCAATTCCAACCTTTGAACCGACTCCGCTTACTCCGGTAAGTATCTTAAAGCACTCAAGCTCCTGTGATGTTGCGAATCCGAACAATTCCACCGCATCTTCCCGAACTGCCATATGAGTAAACAGAGTTACCTCGCTGCCTATCTTCGGCATTGCTCTCAGAGTAGACATAGATGTGCTGCATTTATAACCTACTCCTCCGCATTCAACAACGACAAAGCCCTGCATTTCATATATAAGCGTTCCTCTTAAACTATATATCATTATTTAAGTCCCTTTCTGCTTAAAAATTCTCTGAGCGGAGAACCATTAGCCTGTGTGTGACAAATGGCTATTGCAAGAGCGTCGGCGGTATCGTCATATTTTGGCATTTGTTCAAGCTTCAGAAGTCTTTTTGTCATTTCCATAACCTGTTCCTTTTGGGCTTTTCCGTACCCTGTAACAGCGGTTTTAACCTGCAGCGGCGTATACTCAAATATCGGCACAGATTTAAGCCTGGCTGAAAGAAGAATTACACCTCTTGCCTGCGCTACGTCAATCGCCGTTTTCTGATTATTCTGGAAATACAGCTTTTCTATCGCCATTACATCGGGCTTGCATTTATCTATGATCTCATTCATTTCGTTGAATATACTTTCCAGGCGTGCATCAAAATTTCGATCTGCCTCGGTCAGTATTGCCCCATAACCAAGTGTATGATACTTATTATTATAAAATTCTATGCCGCCGTACCCGACTATTGCATAACCGGGGTCTATTCCCAATACTACCATATTCTTCTCCATATTTACGCATTCGTTTTATTATATCATATTTTATGTGATCGGGCAATATATTAAAAAGAATTTTTCTGCATCCGCATCGCTATCCTAACGGAAAAATTTTTTTTATGCAAAAGAATAGATTCCTTTAGATTATCTTTAGATTGTCATGATATGATATAATAAAAAAACAGAAAGAAGGCCTGTTGGTTATGAAAAAAATTATTTCTACGGTAGTTATGGCAGTAATGATCGTGACAGCGGTTACGGGTTGCTTCGGCAAAAGAGAGTACATCAGTGTTGATGAGAATTCGTACATTACCGATTACACCGATACCGTCACGACCGTCTACAAAGAAACAAAAAACGAGGGACTTGAACTGTATGATCGTCTCTTTGACCTCGATAATAAGATTTCGGTAGATATATTCATGACAAAGAGCGAGATCAGTAAGCTTCAGGAAGATTTTCAGAAGTACACCGAAACAGACGACAACAAAAAATCAGAGGTCTTCCGCAAGGCCGATGTAACTTTCACGATCAATTCTGATACCTACACAGTTGAAGAAGCCGGCATTCGTCTGAAAGGCAATCAGTCTATCGCACCGCTTTATGACTATGACGGAACTCCGAATTTATGCAGCTTTAAGCTAAGCTTTGACGAAACATTTGACGATCAGGAAGAGTACGGCGAAGACGTTAAAGAATGGGCCAACGCATCCGAGAGAGACGCCAGAAAAAAGCGTACCTTCGCAACTTTGAACGAGCTCGACGTAAAGTGGAACATAAGCTATGACGAGACAAACATAAGAGAAATCTACGCAACAAAATTGTTTGAATCAAATGATTCTCTTGTACAGAAGATCGGTCTCTCTCAGATGAAAATCAATAACAACAATTACGGTCTTGTAAAGATCTACGAGCCTGTTGACAAGGAATTTCTCGAGAAAAGGCTGCCTAAATCTGCGCTTGGCGGCGATCTATATAAGTGTATGTGGTCAGAATGTGATAATGCCGGTAACCGCACGGGACGCTGGAGAGGCGTAACTTACAGTACAGACGACTCATACGGCATACAGAAAAATTCCGAAGGCAAAAAGTTCAACTTCAACTTAAAGACCAACAAGAAAACTTCAAAGCACGAATCACTTATCAATTTCCTTAATGTTGTAAACAACCCCGATATTACACAAGAAGATCTTGAAAAGGTACTCGACGTTGACAGCTATGCTAATTTCATGGCAGCAGAGTATTTCGCAGCAGACCCCGACGATATACGTAATAATTTCAACAACCATTACATCTATTTCCGTAAGGACAACGGAAAAGCAATCTTCATAGTATATGACAACGATCGTACAGAAGGTATAACACGCGGTTTGAATATCGACTGCACCAAGATCGATCCTTACTCAAACAAGTCGGCATTTATGGGCGAACAGAGAAACCTGCTCATAAAGAACACCATCACAAGCGATGCGCTCCCGAGTCTTACATATGTAAAAGATAAATACACCGACGCATTAAAGAAACTTTCCGAGACAGAGATGCTTACAAGCAGTGAGGATTTTAACAAGATGTATGACAAAGCAAAAGCAAATTATGAGAGTATTATCACTCCATATATGACTTTTGCAAATCAGACCGGTGAATTCAAATTCAGCCTTGACGGAGACGAAAACGGCGGAGATGAAACAAATATGTCATACGAACAATACCGCTCTAAAATAATGAATACCTTCAACAACTCAATCGGGTAAGCAAAAAACCGCACAAAGAACATCAAATACGTTCTGTTGTGCGGTTTTTATTATTCCAATTTTTTTAACTATTCTGTCTATTTCTTATCAGCACAGCTTGTTTACCCATTTCATTGAATCGAGCAACAAGCGTATCATAATCATATCCTTTATTCCCATAGAGAGGATCTGACGTATAAACAATACCTTTCTCACGGTCATAACCTGTAAGAACAACGCAATGTTCAGGTCTGCGCCATTGTACTGTTTGTCCGTCGGGGGTCTTCCAGACAGTCGAAAGGGACGAAGGTTCAAGATCGTAATTCGTTATCCAGATAATAAGCGGAATGTCATTGTCGATATAATCGGAAAGAAGCGTCTCAAAATCTGTCGATGAGAGATCATATGCCTTACCGTTAAGATTTTTATCGGCAAAATAATTATTTGCTGTGGTAACAATGCACGGCGCATAGCAGCCGTAGGAATCCGGGTCTTCCGGATCGCCTGCAAAGGTGGTTCTGAAATCAGCGCCGTAAAGCTCTCCGTCAACGTAATAAAATGACTGCTTCGGAAGATATTTTCTGACTATTTCAAATTTATCTGCCGGGTAGCCAAAATAATTTAGAACTATTGTCAATAAAACGCTTTCACATCCGGTGGGAAGATCGGGATTCTGGAGCATATTCTCAACGTCGATTTGTTTTCTCGTGCTTTTTTCAGGAGGATCATCGTCCCTAATGCCCTGATCCTGAGTTTCTTTATCTGATTCATCGGGAGTTTCTTTTATACCTTGATCGGCGGTTTCTTTACCATTATCACGATTCGGATCGTCGGTTTCTTTCTCGGGTGACGATGTATCCCGAACAAATATAGAGGTGTTATCGGTAGATTTTACCAGAGAACCGTTACTATATATGTAGATATGCTTCTGACCAAACAACGATACCGTGATCTCGTTGCGTACCATACTCCAAGAAGCAATAGTTGACCATGGAGTTTTTGCGGATTGTATAGAAACAGTTCCATTCTCGCTGAAAGACAGATTGGTATAATCATCTTTGACACTGTTTGTCCATTCGCCTAAAATAGTACTCTTTAATTCTTTTCCTGTTTGATTATTATCAGACAAAGAAATAGTATATCTGAGTATCGACAGTGAATCTTTATTTGTGACTTTTCCGTCGGTATTTACATCGGACAATGCGAGCTGATAATCATCGAGCTGCAGCAGATTGATTACATAACGCTGTATGCTGATACTGTCTTTTGCGGTGATTTTACCGTCTCCGTTTGTATCTCCGATAATGCTGTCCGGTTCAGGTCTTTTGGTATCCGTATCAGTATCTCTGCTTGTTTTTATGCGTACCGCTTGCTGACCAAGTTCGATGTACCTTTTCTTAAGCGTTTCATAATCATATGTAACATTGCCTTCCATCGGGTCGGAAACACGGACAATGCCGGCATCGTCGTCATATCCTGTCAATACGACGCAGTGCTCGTTTCCCGGCCACAAAACAGTACCTCCTTCGGGGGTACGCCATGAATCCGTATATACAGGCTCCGCAAGACCCCACCCCGTTATCCATATCAGAACAGGTATGTCGTTGTCGATATATTTTGAAAGCAGTTCCTCAAACGGAGTTCCGGTTAAATCGACTGCTTCTCCGTCATATCCCTTATCGGTAAAAAAGCTTTCGGCGGCTGTGATAATACATGGTGCAAAACACCCGTAGGCATTCTTTGATTCGGGATCACCGGCAAATGTTGTTTTTATATCGGCACCGTACAGCTGGTCGTTCTCCCAGTAAAAATCAAGCTTAGGCAAATATTTTCTTGCAATTTCAAGCTTATCGGCAGGATAGCCGAGATGATTAAGCAATATAGTGAGAGCAACACTCTCACACCCAGTGGGAAGCTCCGGATACTGCAAAATGTTTGCAACTTCGATGGCTTTATTTACCTGTGAAATATACAGAAGCTTTTTTATTTCCGTCTTTGAGTTGTTGAGATCCGATTCATCGGCAAATGATGTAAAAGGTATAGTACACATCAGCAACAGTGCGATTAACAACGATGTTATCCTTTTCATTATCCAAATTCCTTTCTTGCTATATTGAGTCAAACGGGTTTGCTGACAATAGACGAGTTAATTATAACACAATTTTTTTCAATGTCAATAAGAAATAGACTCCGATCAAAAAATTCAAGGGTACATTATTAAACAAACAATCAAAAAAGATGTTGTGGTTATCGTTTATTCCTCTCGTGGATCTTCAGCAGCACAAACCCGCCAAAACCTGCTAAGATAAGAAATACTCCCAACAGCAAAACGGGATCGGCATTCGCAAATAAAGTGATAATCAAATAGATAAATATCAATGAAAAAGAAGCCATAGCAGCATATCCTTTCAAAAGTGATAATACTATTATGGTTCATGTGCTCCGATATAATACCAATATAGGTTTTATTTTCCGAGTTTATTTGAATAAACGCATTTACAGCATTCTTATCTTTCTTCCCTCGGAAGAGATGATGCCGTCGTTGTTCATTCTTCTTATCTCACGCATCAAGGCGCTTCTGTCTGCACCGAGATAGCTCGCAAGGCGGTCAAAAGTGATAGGTATTGTCATCACATCATTATCAGGTACTGTCTGATGAAGGTACTCAAAATATGCAAGCAGCTTTTCTCTGAGCGACTTTTTGCTGAGTATCGCCACGTGCAGCGACATATACTGCGCACGCTGAGATGTAAACAGTAGCATCTTTTTAATAAGATCTGCATGGTTCTGACAGTTGTGACGGCAGTTGTGCATGATGTTTTCAAAATTGACAAACAAGACTCGGCATTCTGTTTCAGCTACAACAATGTATTCCATTGATTCAAGCGGCATGATAATGTATTCGCCGAAGCTGTCGCCCGCCGTAAGAAAATCAGAAATACTCTCCCTGCCGTTCTCGTCTATCGTCATGATCGACGCGCTGCCTTCAAGCAGAAGCCCTACAAGCCCTGAATGTGTACTCAGTGAAAGAATAACATCTCCCTTTACAAATGTTGCATACCTTTTTGACTCGCAGTCTGTTATTGTTTTTATTCGTTCCTGTTTTTCCGCATTTTTAGAAACCATTTTTTATATATCCTTCAAGTAATAATTTTGTAACCATTAATTTTTTATATATTTTATATATCATTGTTGCGGTTGCAACAGTTTTTTGACGAAAAATGTGATACAATAGCGATAGTATAATGATAATGTATAATAAAAAAGTGTATCCATATTTCGGTTTTATTGTTCATCTATTCATTATAACTCATTATTGTTGTGAATGCAACAGTTTTTTTAGAGTCAAATATTATTGTATGTAATTACAGTGCGGAAATGCGCTGTATTTCGGATGAAACTCTAACAGTATTATTTGTCCGTTTTATATTTAAAGGAGGTTACTATGCAAAAATTAAGTGAAGCTGCTGTTAAGCAGATCAATGAGATCTGCGACAGACATGCAAACGACAAAACACCGCTGATGATGATCCTCAGTGACATTCAGAAGGAGTACGGTTATGTTCCCGTTGATGTTCAGGAGATCGTTTCGGCAAAGACAGGTATCAGCGTTGCAGAGATCTACGGAGTTGTTACATTCTATTCGTTCTTCTCTCTTAAACCGAAGGGCAAGTACATCATCGGATGCTGCCTCGGTACAGCTTGCTACGTAAAAGGCGCTCAGCAGATCATCGACGCATTCTGCGATGAACTCGGCATCGCTCCGGGTGAAACAACAGAAGACGGAATGTTTACGATCGATGCACTTCGCTGCATCGGCGCATGCGGCATTGCTCCGGCTGTTACCATAAACGGCACTGTATACCCGAAGATGGAAACAAGTCAGGTTTCGCAGGTTATCGCAGAATACCGCAGTAAGGAGGCATAACAATGAAAATAACTACAAGTGAACAGCTCGATCAGGTTACTCATAACTGTACCGAGTGCTTTAAGAATAAATTAGACGGCTCAAACGGCAAACGCGCAGTGGTTCTCTGCGGCGGTACAGGCTGTCTTTCATCAAATTCGGACGCTATCACCGCAAAGTTCAGAGAGCTTCTCGAGCAGTACGGTCTTGCTGATAAGGTTACCGTAAACCAGGTAGGCTGCTTCGGTTTCTGCTCACAGGGTCCTTTTGTTAAGATATTCCCCGAGGATACGCTTTATCGCCTTGTAAAGGTTGAGGACGTTGAAGAGATCGTAAAGACAGACCTTGTAGAGAATCAAATCGTAGAGAGACTTCTCTATATTGATCCTGCAACAAATGAAAAAGTTCAGAAGCAGGATGACATCAACTTCTATAAAAAGCAGAAGAGAGTTGCTCTCCACGGCTGCGGACTTATCAATGCCGAGGATATAAACGAAGCTATGGGCTACGGCGCATTCAAGGGTATCCAGAAAGCCCTCACGATGACACAGCAGGAGGTTATTGACGAGGTTCTCGCTTCGGGACTCAGAGGCCGCGGCGGCGCAGGTTTCCCGACAGGCAGAAAGTGGTCTTTCGCATATGCAAACGATGCAGATCAGAAGTATGTCGTTTGTAACGGCGACGAGGGCGACCCGGGCGCATTTATGGATCGTTCCATTCTCGAAGGCAACCCGTTCGCAGTAATCGAAGGTATGATGATCGCAGGATACGCTATCGGCGCTTCCGAGGGTTATTTCTACGTTCGTGCAGAGTATCCTATCGCTGTAAACCGTTTGCAGAAGGCTATCGATCAGATGACTGAACTCGGTATTCTCGGTGACAACATTCTCGGAACAGATTTCTCGTTCCGTGCAAATATCAGACTCGGCGCAGGCGCATTCGTATGCGGTGAAGAAACAGCGCTCCTTAACTCCATCGAGGGCAAGCGCGGTATGCCTCGTCCCCGTCCTCCGTTCCCGGCGGTCAAAGGTCTGTGGCAAAAG
>CADBRK010000067.1 GCA_902797065.1 uncultured Ruminococcus sp. | reverse complement strand
TCGTACTCCTTTGTAAACAGATGACAGAATGTTGCTTCGCCGAAGTTACCGGTGTGGTTCCATACAACGTCCTGAATGATCTTCATATCTCTGTCATGGCAAGCGTCGATAAGATCCTGATATGTAGCGCCGTCACTCTCGTACCTTGCGTCTACTTTGGAGAAATCCATAGCATGGTAACCGTGGTAGTCGTAGCCGCTGCCGTTCTCAACAACAGGCGTTACCCAAACGGCGCTGAAACCCAGAGCCTTGATATAATCAAGCTTATCTATAAGCCCTTTGAAATCGCCTCTCCATGCGGGGTCGGTATCGGGATTGTTGTAGTTCTTGTCTTCCCAGCAGTGTACGTTATTATCCGGATCGCCGTCATAGAATCTTGTTGTAACAACGAAGTAGATCGAATCCTCTCTGAGGTCGCCTCTCTCGTAGGGATTAACATATGTATGTATCGGGTCTTTATCCTTCCATGTGTTTTTGTAGTACCAGTATTCGCCCGACTTTGTCCTTGTAAGCTCGGGTGTCCTGCTGTCGCCCACTATGAACTGCATATTCACCTTGGTGAGGTTGTCGAAGGTGTATTTATACCAGTTGCTGCCCATATCGGGGTCTTTATCCATTGCAACGCCCGGATAATCCGTCTCTATATTCTTCGGCAGACTGTTCCAGTAATAAATCGTAGGGGAACCTTCTTCGCAATAGTAGTGAACCGTGATGCCTTTTGACTTATCGTCTGCCGCGCTTGTTGTGAACATAGCCACAAACGCCATTATAACTGCGCTGAGCAGAAATGCAATTACTCGTTTGAATGTCATGTGAACCTTCACTCCTTTTTAACCGCATAATGGCAGTATAGCCCGATTATGCGACCGTCCCATACTGCCGTTAGTTATTGATTATAGATGATTATGACAGCTTTTCGATACCCGACGCAGCCCTCTGAACCATAGAAGCATCCTTCAGAGTAATAAATCCGTCATGGTTAACGTCGCCTCTTGCGATCTGCGCGCTCGTCAGCTTGATCTTGCCGAGAGCTGCGCTCTGGAGCAGATATGCATCCTTAATATCAGCCTTGCCCGAACGGTCAACGTCGCCCGGAATATCGGTATCTACCTCGGTAGATGTATCATCTGATGATGTTGAAGTATCCGTTACAGTTGATGTATCCGTAGATGTGTCTTTAACCGTTGATGTATCCGTTACGGTCGATGTATCCGTAGATGTGTCTTTAACTGTTGATGTATCTGTTGCCGTTGAAGTATCGGTTACGGTAGATGTATCGGTTGCAGTTGAAGTATCTGTTACCGTTGAAGTATCCGTAGATGTATCCTTCACTGTTGATGTATCCGTTTCGATCTCTGTAGAAGTATCGCTCGTCGGATTGTCAACTGCCTTATAGGTATAAGAAGCGTCAACAGTCTTGTTGTTCTGAGAGTTGCTCTGAACAAACATCTTTACGGTATATTCGCCGCCGTTGTCTGCGTTGAATGTGATCTTATTGCTTGTTGTGTAGTAAGGTGTATTGACAAGTGCGCCGCTTGCGTCGTAAACCTCTGCCTTATAGAACAGAATGTTGTTGTTGATCTTACCGCCTGCGCCGTTGATCGTCAATGTAGTAGAGCCGCCCTTTTTGATCTCCGCACCGTTCGAAGGAGATGCGTTAAGGAAAATAGGATCTTCCGCATTCGCAGCATCCTTGATAACATAGTCAACACTGCGGCTGTTTGTTTCGCCCGAGCTGTCCTTTACTTCAAAGAGTACGGTATAAGTACCCTCTTTGTCGGGGTTCCAGATCACAGACTTCTTTGACGAATAATCGGACAGAACTGCGTCTGCTGCGCCGCTGACCGAGATCTTGAACTGCAGATCTCCGCTGCCGCCCTCTGCGTCCATAGAAAGCGTAATAGACGCACCGATATACTGCGGCGATTCGGGGCTGCCGCCGAAGGAGGTGATCTTAATACCGCTTGTGTCGTACATTGACCATGTACTGCTGTCCACATCATAAAGATTGCCGGTAATGTTTTCGACGTTGCCGGTAAGCTTGCTGTCGTCTGTGCCGCCGTTGTCCTTATTCACGATAATACCTGTGAGTTCGCCGATGTCGTACGGAAGATCGAGAGAGTACGTATCGTTACCCTCCGACTTCATCGCTGTACCCGGCCACGTCGGATTGCTTGCGCCGCCGTCTACCCAATAGTACAAGTACGGCGTTGTTGTTTTTGTTGTCTTGACATAGATCGTTTTGCCAAACGTGTCCGCAGAAGCGCTTATGCTTCCGATAACCGCAAACATCATTGCAAGTACGAGCATAACTGCAAGAACTCTTCCTGCGGTTGATAGTTTTTTCTTAGCCATTAAGCATTTCCTCCTTTAATGCATAGTTGCATATTCTCTCTTAAATTATATTAAAACAAAGCTTTTGAATAATTCTTTTTTAGAAATATATTCCGATTTCCCCTCCAAACTTTTTATAATATCTTTGTGCATTATGACAAGCACATTTATTATCACAAAACGCCGAAAATTTACAACCATATATTAATATATTTGTATGTGTTTTTCAAGTTGGTTTTTTGACAGCTATGTGATTTTTTGTGTATTGCTTACATATTTTTTTCTAATCAACATCAAAAAAAGGGGAGAGAAAACTCCCTCCCCGAATATTTCTATTAAGATCAGATCTCGTCGTAAGACTTCATTACAGCGCCCTTAGACGATGTGCTTACGAGCTTTGAATATCTGCCGAGCCAGCCATTTGTTATATTCGGCTTCGGCGCAACATAGTTCTCACGTCTCTTGGCAAGCTCTTCGTCCGATACCTCAAGCGTGATAGCCGCATTCGGAATATCTATGCTGATGATGTCGCCCTCTTCAACAAGGCCGATAACGCCGCCGTCTGCGGCTTCGGGGCAAACATGACCGATAGATGCGCCTCTGCTTGCGCCCGAGAAACGTCCGTCGGTGATAAGCGCAACTGTTTTGTCAAGCTTCATTCCTGCGAGCGCGCTTGTCGGGTTGAGCATTTCTCTCATGCCCGGGCCGCCCTTCGGACCTTCGTAACGGATTACAACAACGTCGCCGTCAACGATCTTTGAATTATAGATAGCCTCGATAGCCTCATCCTCGGAGTTGAACACTCTTGCCGGACCTTTATGGCAGAGCATTTCGGGAGCAACTGCGCTTCTCTTTACTACGCAGCCGTCCTTTGCGATATTGCCCCAGAGGATCTGAATACCGCCAGTCTCGCTGTACGGATTGTCGATCGGTCTGATAGCCTTTGTATCCTTGATATATGCGCCCTCGATATTCTCGCCTACAGTCTTGCCCGTTGCGGTGATAAGGCTGAGATCGATAAGACCTCTCTTTGCAAGCTCCGCCTGTACTGCGGGAACGCCGCCTGCGTTGTTGAGATCCTGCATATGAGTAGGACCTGCGGGAGCAAGGTGACAGAGGTTCGGCACCTTCTCGCTCATCTCGTTGAACAGATTGAGGTTGAGGTCTACGCCTGCCTCGTTTGCGATAGCAAGAAGATGAAGCACGCTGTTAGAGGAGCAGCCGAGAGCCATATCACAAGCAAGCGCATTACGGATGGATTTCTCGTTGATGATGTCTCTTGCCTTTATGTCCTTTTCAACAAGGTTCATAATAGCCATACCCGCATGCTTTGCAAGCGCGATTCTGCCCGATACTACTGCGGGGATAGTTCCGTTTCCGGGGAGCGCGATTCCCAGAGATTCGCACAGACAGTTCATGCTGTTTGCGGTGTACATACCTGCGCACGAACCGCAGCTCGGACATACGCCGTGCTCGCACTCAGTAAGCTGGCACTCCGTGATGAGTCCTGCTTTATAAGAACCTACCGCCTCGAACATCTTCGACAGAGATACTTCCTGTCCGTCAAATGTACCTGCAAGCATCGGACCGCCGCTGCATACTACGGCAGGGATATTCATTCTTACTGCTGCCATGACCATACCGGGTACGATCTTATCGCAGTTCGGGATAAGAACAAGTCCGTCAAGCTGATGTGCAATAGTCATCGTTTCAACCGAATCGGCAATAAGCTCACGTGACGCAAGCGAATACTTCATTCCGATATGACCCATAGCTATACCGTCGCATACGCCGATAGCAGGAATCATAACAGGTGTACCGCCGGCAAGTCTTACGCCTGCTTTTACGGCTTCTGCGATCTTGTCGAGGTGCATGTGACCCGGCACGATCTCACTGTGAGCGGAAACAACGCCGATAAGCGGACGCTCCAGCTCTTCTTTTGTATATCCCATAGCGTAGAAAAGACTTCTGTTCGGAGCACGTTCTACGCCCTTGGTTACGTTATCACTTCTCATTTTTATCACTCCATATCAAAAAATCGGGAACGCGGAATGAGGAACAGCTTAATACCTCTGATAATACAACGTCATCTTTGCAATAATGACATTACTCAATGAAGCATGACCGCAAAACTCCGCACTCCGCGCTAAATAATTATTTCTCCATTCTTACTTCGCCGCGCTGGAGAGCCGTAGCGCCCGTGCGGCACATCTCGAGAATACAGTAATCCTTGAGGTGATTGATGTAAGAGTCTATCTTCGCAGGCTTGCCTGTTACTTCAAATACGATACTTCCCTCGGAAATATCAATGATCTTTGCTTTATAGATAGTAGCAAGCTCAAGCAGGCTGCTTCTGTTTTCTTTATCGCTTGCAACCTTTACGAGCAGCAGCTCTCTGATAAGGCTGTCGTAGGGATTGATCTCAAAAACGCCCTCGTACTCCTCGAGCTTTCTCGTCTGGTTGACGATCTGCCTGATCTCGCCTTCGTCGCCTGTGGTCGCTATCGTGATTCTCGAAAGAGATTCGTCGTTTGTAGTCGATACGGTAAGGCTGTCTATATTAAAGCCTCTCTGATCGAACAGTGACGAAAGTCTTGTCAGGACACCGTGATGGTTATCAACAAGAAAACTCAGATATGTCTTTTTCATATTCATAACATCCTGCCCCCTTATTCATACATAATATCGTCAACCGTGCCGCCGCCCGGGATCATCGGAAGAACCTTTTCTTCTCTGTCGATCTTGCACTCGATCCACGCAGGGCCGCCGCTCTTCATAGCGTCTGCCAAAGCTGCTCTGAACTCCTCGGGAGTGGAACATGTATAGCCCTTTGCGCCGAAGCCTTCTGCAACCTTTACATAATCCGTTACTCTGTCGGGTTCGCTGGACGCATATCTCTTGCCGTAGAATACCGTCTGCCACTGTCTAACCATACCCAAAGCCCTGTTATTAAGACAGATCGAAATAACGGGGAGATTATAAGAAACAGCCGTGCATGCCTCGTTCATATTCATATGGAACGAACCGTCGCCCGTAATATGGAATACATGACTTCTGCCCGTACCGATCTGAGCGCCGATAGCAGCGCCGTAGCCGTAGCCCATTGTGCCGAGACCGCCGCTTGTGAGGAAGTTCTCCGCCTTTACATGGTGCAGATACTGAGCAGCCCACATCTGGTGCTGTCCAACGTCTGTAACATACAAGCCGTCTTCGCCCGCAAGCTCGCTGATAATATCCATTACCTGCTTCGGGTGGAGCTTTCCGTCGCCTGTGGAATACGGAATATCACGTCTGAAAGAGTTGATCTTCTCGAACCACTCGTCATGTCTGTTCTCTTTGATAAGAACCTCCAGCTTTGAGAGAATATCCTCTGCGTCGCCGATGAGGTGATAGTCGGACTTTACGTTCTTGTCGATCTCGCTGAGGTCTATATCTATATGTATCATTGTTGCTCTCTTTGCAAACTTATCGGGAGCAAGCGCAACTCTGTCGGAGAAACGGCTTGCCACTGTGAGAACAACATCTGCGTCGTTTACGGTCATATTGGCAACAGCCGAACCGTGCATTCCGAGAAGTCCGAGATTTTCGGGCATATCATATCTCAGAACACCCGCAGCCATCATTGTATGAGTTGCAGGGATATTCGCCTTTTTAACTATCTTACTGATAAGCTCGCCTGCGCCCGAATTCTTAACGCCGCCGCCGAAGAAGATAAC
The DNA here is from genome assembly GCA_902797065.1 of uncultured Ruminococcus sp. Lineage (GTDB taxonomy): Bacteria > Bacillota > Clostridia > Oscillospirales > Acutalibacteraceae > RUG592. The sequence continues at coordinate 873 of CADBRK010000067.1, read as the reverse complement.
GGGTTTCTTTGCGTTGTTGATGACGTCGGCAACTTCTTCAAGGTTTTTCACTGCGTCGAAGTTATACTTAACTGCTGTCTGCTTGGGCTGCGGTTCATACTCCGTAACAGCCGCCGTAATATCCTTGGGAATATCTACAAGTACGGGGCCGGGTCTGCCGCTGATTGCGATCTTGAAAGCCTTGCGGAGAATATCGGCAAGATCCTTAATATCTCTTACAACAAAGTTGTGCTTTGTTATCGGCATGGTTATACCCGTGATATAAACCTCCTGGAAGCTGTCGCGTCCGATGAGGGAAGTACCAACATTACCGGTAATAGCAACCATAGGTACGCTGTCCATATATGCCGTTGCGATACCCGTAACAAGGTTAGTTGCGCCCGGGCCGCTCGTAGCGAGAACTACTCCCGTTTTGCCCGTTGCGCGGGAATATCCGTCCGCAGCATGAGAAGCGCCCTGCTCATGCGCAGTGATTATGTGTGTGATCTTATCCTGATTTTTATATAATGCGTCATAGATATTGAGTACCGCGCCGCCCGGATAACCGAAGATGGTATTTACTTCGTTCTCAAGGAGTACCTGTACCAATATCTCGGAACCATTGAGTTTCATAGTATTCACGATCCTTTATTCTAATTCGTAATTTGTAATGCGTAATTATTGTCGATCCGTAATTTTCGGGTACTCTGTGAGCTGCCTGTTTTACAGACTCAATTCCGAATTACGGATCTCCTGTTAAACTTCCGCTATTGCTTCAACCTCAACAAGAACATTCTTGGGGAGGGATTTAACAGCTACGCATGAACGAGCAGGCTTTGATGTAAAGTATCTGCCGTAAACCTCGTTGAACTTCGCAAAATCGCCCATATCGGC